>CALDFY010000100.1 GCA_937942115.1 uncultured Anaerolineae bacterium
CGCCCGGCGCGAAGCGTAGGGGCAACCCTCGCGGTTGCCCCCAGGGGAGGCCGATTTCCCATCGGCGCCCGAGGCGGCGGGAAGCGGAGAGCCGAAGCCAGCCTTAAGTTAACGCCTATGCCCCCGGCCCCTCTCCCAAACTTCGTTGCGGAAGGGTAGCCCAACTCTCCCCAGGGCCGGGCCGTCAACGGTGATCCCATGTCCGATTGGTTTGCCCCCCAAGAACAGGAAGTCACCCAGGACCTGGAGGAACTGCGCCGCAAGGTGCGGACGATGCTGGACCTGAGCGCCCCACGCGACGGTCTGGCGGCCTACTATGTCCTCTACTACGACCCGGTGCGCACCCGGCTCTGGGTGGCCGAACGGGGGCCGCGCGTGGAGGGATTCCTGGCCATCTGCCAGACCGGCTGGGACCTCTTCCGGCCCTTCAGCATCCTGCGCGCCCGCCGCATAGACGTGGCCCACGCCCTGCTTCGGCGAGGCCTCTCCTCCGGCGGCTCCCACCGTCCCTACTACCTGGTCACGACCCCCGACCTGTTGGGTGTGGCCGAGGAGGCGCTGGTGGTGGAGCGGGTCAGCCTCAACCGCATCTACTACCTGGACCTGAGGCGCTACTCGCCGGAAATCAACATCCTGGTCACCCCGGCGCAGGCGGCCAACGGCTCCCCCCGTTTCGTCATCCGCTCCCGGGAGGCCCAGATTGTCGCCGAGGCCGGCATCAACTGGCAATCCCCCCACTTCGCCGAAGTCTACGTCCAGACGGCGCCGGAGGCCCAGCGGCGGGGCCTGGGCAAGGCCGTCCTGGATGCCTGCATCACCTGGATTCTCCGCTCCGGCGCCATCCCCCTCTACGTCGTTGCGGAGGGCAACGAGGCCTCCGCGCGCCTGGCCGAATCGGTGGGCTTCGTGGATAGCGGCGCGCGGGAATGCGCCATAGAGGGCATCGCCAAACCCTGACGATTCTCCTGATTCTCCCGATTCTCCCGATTCTCTTGATTCTCTTGATTCTCTTGATTCTTCTGATTCTTCTGATTCTCCTGATTCCATGTGGAAGGACCGCCTGGAGCGAATTCTCCCCCGGGTAGAACATCCCGGCCGCTACGTCGGCGGAGAGGTCAACGCCGTCCGCAAGGACTGGGACGCCACCCCCACCCGTGTCGCCCTCATCTTCCCCGACCTCTACGACCTGGGTATGTCCAACTTGGGCATCCAGGTCCTCTACGACATCCTGAACCGCATGGGGGGCGTCCTGGCGGAGCGGGCCTATACCCCCTGGCCCGACATGGCGGCGGCAATGCGGCGGGAGGGCATCCCCCTCTACAGCCTGGAGTCCTTCCACCCTCTGGCCGAGTTTGACATTCTGGGCTTCAGCCTCCCCTACGAAGTCCTCTACACGAATCTGCTGGAGACGCTGGACCTGGCGGGATTGCCTCTGCGGAGCGCGGAGCGGGATACCCGGCACCCGCTGGTCATTGCGGGGGGACATGCGACTTTCAACCCGGAGCCGGTGGCGGAGTTCGTGGACGCTTTCGTCATCGGCGACGGCGAGGAGGCCATTGTGGACGTCGTCCGGGCCTGGGAGCGCACCCGAAACATGGGCCGGGAGGCTCAACTGGAAGCACTGGCCCGTATCCCCGGCGTCTACGTCCCCCGGTTCTACGAAGTGGACTACCACCCCGACGGCACCGTTGCCCAAATCCGCTCCCGGCATCCGGAGGCGTCCCTGCCGGTGCGGCGGCGCGTCGTGCCGGTCCTCCCCCCGCCGCCCACCCGCCAACTGGTCCCCAATGTGACCGTCGCCCACGACCGGGGGGTGGTGGAAATCCAGCGCGGCTGTATCCGGGGCTGCCGGTTCTGTCACGCCGGGATGGTCACCCGACCCCTGCGGGAGCGGCCCCTGGAAGAGGTCCTGGCGGCAGTGGACGAGATTCTGGCCCACACCGGCTACGAAGAGATTGCCCTCCTCTCCCTCTCCTCGGCCGACTACTCCCGCATCGGCGAACTGGTGGGGGCGCTGGCGGACCGGTACGCCGACCGGCACCTCTCTATTTCCCTGCCCAGCCTGCGGATTGAGTCCTTCTCGGTGGACCTGGCGGATGCCATCCGTCGCGGGCGGCGGACGGGCTTCACCTTCGCGCCGGAGGCCGGGACGGAGCGGCTGCGGCGCGCCATCAACAAGCCGGTCCCGGCAAACCAGTTGGTGGAGATCGCCCGGGAGGTCTTCCGGCGCGGCTGGCGGACGGTCAAACTGTACTTTATGATCGGCCTGCCCGGGGAGACGCCGGAGGACGTCCGCGCGATCGCCGACCTGGCCCGGGCGGTGCTGGCGGAGGGGCGGAAGGCCCACGGGCGCAAGGCGCAGGTCAACCTCAGCATCAGCACCTTCGTCCCCAAGCCCCACACCCCGTTCCAGTGGGCGCCCCTGGCCTCCCTGGAGGAGATACGGGCCCGCCAGCAGGCCCTGCGGGAGCGGCTACAGGGCGGGGGGCTGAACCCCAGTTGGAACGACCCCCGGATGACGCTGATAGAGGCAGTGCTCTCCCGGGGCGACCGGCGGCTGGGAGCGGTCATCCAGCGCGCCTGGGCGGAGGGGGCCCGCTTTGACGGCTGGGACGATTGGTTTGACTTCACGGCCTGGACGCTGGCCTTTGAGCGGGCCAGACTCTCGCCGGGCTTCTACGCCCATCGGGAGCGGCCCCGTGATGAGGTTTTCCCCTGGGACTTCATTGACATTGGAGTGCGCAAGGAGTATTTGTGGCGGGAGTGGGAATGGAGTCGGGAGGCCCGCATTCGTCCCGATTGCCGGAGCGCCTGCTCCGCCTGCGGCATCGGCGCGGCCTTCGGCGACCTCTGGGCTCCATCCTGGGTCTGCCCGCCGCCCGGGGAGTAGAAAGCCCAGTGGTTGCCGCCGGGTGACAGGGCAACCGCAAGGGTCACTTCTCTGTTCCCTGCCTGCCCCATTTTGACATTTTTTGAGAGTTGTGCTATAAAGAGGAGCAACTGATCGCGCAAAGCACTGCGCACCCTCCCCTCAAGGAAAGGAGCACATTTATGCCCCGTACAATCAGTGTGAACCTGCGCACCTTAGCCCCTATCTGGACCGGCGATGTAGACCGAACCTCTGAGGAGGCCAAAGAGACCAGCCTGATGGGCTCCGTCCGCTGGTGGACGGAGGCGCTGATTCGCGGGCTGGGAGGCTACGCCTGCGACCCCGCTGGAGACGACCGCTGCATCTTTGACGAAACGGCTTACGGCCGGACCGGGCAGGCAGAAGACGGCCTGCGGGACGTCTGCCCGGCGTGTCGGCTCTTCGGATGTACCGGCTGGAGCAGCAAACTGCGCCTCCTGCTCACCGACGGTGAGGGTGGGTACGAGGTCCACCTCAACCGGCCTGGGGTCTCCTTCATGATGAACTTCGTGGAGGTCAAGCCTACCGAACCGGAAGAGCGCTGGCTGCTGGCGAAGGCCCTCTGGCTCATCGCCCGCTACGGCTCCATGGGCGGCAAGACCCCCCTCAAACCCCCTCAGCCAGATTACGGCCTGGTGGTACTGACCTCCCCGCTGCGCCTGCCCACCGGGGTCACCCGGGAGTCCGTCCAGGCCTGGTTGGCGGGCATCCTGGCCGATTCTCCTCATATGCAGGAGCGGCTCCGCCGCGCTCCACCCGAATGGCCCAGCCTGCGCCTCTTCTTCTTTAATACGGAGCGCTGGCTGGACAAGGGCCAGGTCGACGAACTGGTCCGGGTGGATCCCTCCGGCTTCCTCAGCGGACGGCGCGGCGTGAGCAAAAAGGTCTTTTCCTTCCAGTCCGCCCATCGGTTCTGGGGATACGCCCGGGACCGGGAGATGCTGGAGAAGGTCCTGGCGACCCTCCAGCGGTTGGGAGTTTCGGACACCCGAACCGGAGAGGAGGTGCTCGGTGAACTCTAAACCGCGATCCCCATCTGGCCCTCCGCCTCGGGGTGGGGGGAATCGGGCCCCTGTGCAGCGGGAGTGGCTCTACGATTTTTACGCCGCTTATCCCTGCGAGACCCAGGACGACGTCCGCCGCATCGTCGGTGACCACAAGGAGCCGTATCGGGAACTGGTCTGGCCCTACATCCGGGTCTCCCTCCTGGCCCAGGGGCTGACCAGCGACGTCAAGGAATTCGCCCGCAGCGGCCATCCCCGCTTCGGCGGCGGGTATAAAGGACTGGTACATCAGCGCAAGGGCAACTCCCCCTATACCGAAGGGGTCATCCGCCCCGGCCTGGAGCAAATGGCCCTGATGGGCATTTACCCGCCCCGCATCCATCTCCGGGAACTGCCCCCCTATTCGGCGTACATCCAGTTCCGTTTCACCCTCGCCCGCCCTATCTACACCAAAGACGACGACGAGTTCTACATCCACGAAAACCCGGTGATGAAGGATAGCGTCTTCAAAGTCCCGATGATCCGGGCCAGCACCTGGAAGGGGATCCTGCGCACCGTCCTCACCCGCCAGTTGCCGGAGGGAGCGGCATCGCCTATCATCCTCCGTATTTTCGGACAGGCGCGGGACGAGGAAGAGGAACTGGCTGAAGAGGGGAATATGCTGGGGCGGATCCGCCCCTACCCCACCTTCTTTGACCGCATCGGTCTGGAGGTCATTAACCCCCACAGCCGCAAGACCCGCGCCGGGACGGTGCCGATCCTGCTGGAGACGGTCCCTCCCGGCGCGTCCGGCATCTTCACCCTCCTCTACTTGCCCTTTGACCTGATAGACCGACCGCCGGAGGAAGCCATTCCGGAGGTTCGGGAAGACCTGCGGACACTGGCGGAAGCCATCGTCATTATGATGCGCGTCCACGGCTTCTCCAGCAAGAGCAGTCGCGGCTTCGGTCAGGCCCATCTGCAGGTCTCCGGAGCGGATGAGCCGGAAGGAGTGGTGGCGATCAAAGACGTCGGTCGGCAGAATTTCGCCACCCTGGTCGCCATCGCCGACGCTCTGGATTTGCTGCTGGGTACCCCTGCGTGATGAAGGAGAGAGAGAATGGCCGAAATCAGCACCCCATACCGGCGAAAAACGTACTATGCGCTGGCCCTGGACCCGGTCCATATCGGCAGCGGGGAAATGCAGATGGGCCGGGTGGATAATCCCATCGTTCGGGACGCGGCCAGCGGCCTGCCCTGTATTCCGGCTACCAGCCTGGCCGGTGTCGCCCGCACCTATACTGCCATGCACTATCCGGAGAAGTACCGCCGACCGGTGGAGGTGAAGCCGGGCGTCGTCGGCTACGCCAGTTGCGCCGACCAGACCGGTCCCACCGGCCGGAAAGACGGGGCCTGCGGTCGGGTGGATTGTCCCGTCTGCATCCCCTACGGCTTCCTCCAGCCTGGAGGCCGCACCTCCCCCAGCATGATCCAGGCCTTTGACGGATTCCCGCTGTTCTTCCCCGCTCCCTCGCTGCTGGGCCCGGTCTGGGTGACCGCGCCGGAGCGGCTGCGGGAACTGGTGCAATCGGGCGCGCTGGAGGAGAAGGATGTGGAGATCGGGTTGAAGCCGGAGCATGGCTTCCGCCTGCAGACGGGGCTGCGCACCCGTCGGCTGAACCTGGGATGGCTCCTGCTACCGGTCGCCGTCCCTCTCTCCCCCCTGACTCCCTCGGGAGTGGCCCGCCTGAAAGCCGCCAATGTGCCGGAGGAGATGCTCCACCGGCTGGTGCTGGTGCCGGATGAACTGTTTCCCCAGGTGGTGAACAACAACCTGGAGGTGCGCACCTCCACGGCCATTGACCGCTCCACCGGTGCGGCGCTCTCCGGCGCGCTCTATACCTACGAGGCCATTCCGAGAACCACCCTCTTTTCCTTCCAGGTCGTCTACAAAAACCCGCGCGACTTCCTGCTGGACGGTCAGCCGATCCCCCAGGACATTGCCTGGGTGCAGGCCCAGGTAGAAAAGGGATTGCGTTACATTGAATATCTGGGCATCGGCGGCAAGAACAGCCGGGGGATGGGACGGTTGCGGGTGTTGAATCTGGAAGTGGAGGATTAGGAGGAAAAGATGGGCATTCAACAGACGGTGGAAAACCTGGATTTTTACTGCTCGGATTATGCCCGCCGGATCGTGGACGGCCTGAGGGTGGAGGACCGGCTGAGCGGAGAGGAGATCACCCATGCGCTCTCCAAATTTCTGAACATCCTGCACGTGAACGGCCTCTACGCCTATTTCCTGTACGTCCTCTGGAAACGGTACAGCGGCACACCGGCAGAACGGAAGATCGCCGCCCGAATAGATACGCTGCTGGTCGGCGAGGAGGGACAGCCCAGCCTGCTGCGCCTGGATGCGATCGGGCTTCCGCTTCAGGGAGCCAAAGATACTGTTGCGGTGGGGCAGGCGCTGGCCCGGGACCTTCAGGCCCTGTTTCTGGCGAAGGAACTCATTAACCGCACCCTGACGTATGTGCGCTTCCACGCCCGGGCGGTGGGGTAATCCTCTCACCCCCTCCCAGCCAAAAGAACAAAGAGAATATTTTTCATTGCGGCGGCGAAGCCGCCGCAATGAAAAATATCTTTCTTTAGCGCAGGCTGTAGCCTGCGGATACAGGCCCGGCGGCCTGCGTTACCGTAGCGCAGGCTGTAGCCTGCGGATACAGGCCCGGCGGCCTGCGTTACCGTAGCGCAGGCTGTTAGCCTGCAGATACAGGCCCGGCGGCCTGCGCTACATTGTCTCAAGTGTTAGCACCATTGGCCCGAGGGGCTCACTCGGGGCAGCGGCATGGGAGGAGTGAAGAGGAACGTCCCATCCTCATCCGCGTATGATGGCTGAACCGTCCGAGCGTCCGCGCCATCCCCTGCTGGTCATCCTCGGGCCGACGGCCGTCGGCAAGACCGCCCTCTCCCTCTACCTCGCCGAACATCTGGGAGGAGAGGTCGTCTCCGCCGATTCCCGCCTCTTCTACCGGGGGATGGACATCGGCACCGCCAAGCCGACCCCCCAGGAACGGGCCAGAATCCCCCACCATCTCGTGGACATCGCCGACCCCGATGATACGGTGGGGCTGGCCCGTTTTCTGCACCTGGCGCAGGCGGCCATCGCCAACATCCACGATCGCGGCCGCCTGCCCATTGTGGTCGGCGGGACGGGGCAGTACGTGCGTGCGCTGGTGGAGGGCTGGACTCCGCCCGCCGTCCCGCCGGACCCCGCGCTGCGGGCTGAACTGGAGGAGCAGGCCCACCGGGAAGGGCTGGATTCCCTCCTGGCCCGCCTGGCCGCGCTGGACCCTCAGGCCGCTGCCCGCGTAGACCCCCGTAACCCCCGCCGGGTGATCCGGGCGCTGGAGGTCGCCCTGCACGCTGGCCCAACCGGCCCCGGTCGCACCCCCCCGCCATACGACATCTTCCAGGTCGGACTGACGATGGAGCGGTCGGCCCTCTACGCCCGCGCCGACGCGCGGCTGGAGGAGATGGTCCGGGCCGGACTGGTAGAGGAAATCCGGAGGCTGCTGGAGGCCGGATACGGGTGGGACCTGCCGGCGATGTCGGCCCTCAATTACCGGCAGTTCCGCCCGTACTTTGAGGGGAAAGCGACGCTGGAGGAGGTGCTGGCGCAGATTCGGCGGGACACCCGGCGGTTCATCCGTCACCAGTACAACTGGTTCCGCCTCAGCGACCCGCGCGTCCGCTGGTTTGACGCCGCCCGGACGCCGCCGGAGGAGATTCTGGCCGCCGTCCGGGAGTGGCTGGGGTAACGGAAACGGGCCCGGCACTTCCCAAAGTGCCGGGCCCGTATCATCAGACTGGTCTGAAAAATCTGGGAGGGGGATGATGTTCGTAGTCAGCCACGAAGCGAAGCGGAGTGGCGTTCTGATGAGCCAAAAACGGCACTCCACTTCGTTCCGTGCCTCACTACAAACGGAATGATGTTCGTAGTCAGCCACGAAGCGAAGCGGAGTGGCGTTCTGATGAGCCAAAAACGGCACTTCACTTCGTTCCGTGTCTCACTACAAACGGAAGCGGAGTGGCGTTGGGGTGAACCAAAAACGGCACTTCACTTCGTTCCGTGCCTTACTACGAGCGGCACTCCCCTTCGTTCTATGCCTCACTATGAGCGGCTCTCAGAGCGGCGCGGTTGGGGGCTTCTCCAGCAGCGGCAGGAAGCGCCCCGCCCCCGGTTCCGCCACCACTTCCCCCTCCCAGAGCACCCGATGGCCCCGCTGGAAGGACATCACGGGCCAGCCCAGCACCGTCCGGCCTTCGTAGAGGGTGTATCCGGCCCCCGAGTGCATCTCTTCCGCCCGGACCGTCACCTCCCGCCGGGGGTCAAAGACGACCAGGTCGGCATCCGACCCGACGGCGACCGTCCCCTTCTTCGGGTAGAGGCCGAAGATGCGGGCCGGGTTCTCCGCCAGGACCTGGACCAGCCGTACCAGGGAGATGCGCCCCCCGTTGACGCCCTCGTCGTAGGCCACGGGCAGCAGCGTTTCCAGGCCCGGGGCGCCGTAGGGCTGTTCCCGAAAGTCCCCGAAGGGCTCTTTGCGCTTGGGGGCGTGGTCGGAGGAGATGACGGAGAGGGTCCCCTCCGCCAGGGCCTGCCAGAGGGCCTCCCGGTCGGCGTCGGTGCGCAGCGGCGGGCCGATTTTGGCCAGCGCGCCGCGCGTCCAGAGGAGGTCCCCCGTCAGCGTCAGGTACTGGATGCAGGTTTCGGCGAAGACCGGCCGCCCCTCCGCCCGGGCCTGCCGGATGGGCCGCAGGGCCCGCGCGGAGGTCACATGGGCGATGTAGAGGGGGCAATGCGCCACTTCGGCCATGCAGATGGCCCGGAAGACAGCCTCCTCCTCCAGCGCCGGGGGATGGGAGACGGCGAAGAAGTGCGCCGCATCGGGCCCGCCCAGTTCCTCCCAGTAGCGGTCCTCCAGGTAGTCAATCCCGCCGCCGTTTTCGGCATGGACCATCGCCATACCGCCCCGTTCGGCCAGGATGTGCATCGCCCAGAGGAGGTGGTAGTCGTCGGTGTACCATTTCTGCTTGACGTAGGCCAGGAAGAACTTGAAGGTGCGGACGCCCAGTTCCATGACCTGGGGGATTTCGGGGACCTGGCGCGGGGCCTCAAAGAGGCCGCCGTGGAGGCCGAAATCCAGCCGGGAGCGGGCCTGACCGTCCTCTAACATCCGCCGGACCTGCTCCAGGAGGCTCTCGCCGGTACGGGCGTAGGCGAAGTGGAGGAGGGTGGTGACGCCGCCGTACGCCGCCACGCGGGAGCAGGCCTCCACGTCGTCCTCATAGACGGGATGGACGTGGACGTCTATGGCGCCGGGGAGGATGTAGTGTCCGGCGACGTCTATCACCTCGCGGGCGGGGTGGTCCCGCAGGTCAGGGGCAACGGCGGCGACGGTCTCGCCGCGCACGCCCACATCGGCCCGCCGGATGCCCTCGCTGGTCACCAGCAGGCCGCCGGTGAGGAGAAGGTCAAAGGGTTCGGGCATGGCGTACTCCGGGTTGCGGGTTTCGTTGGGTGGTTAGGGGTGGCTCATCCCACAAGGCGCGGGCTATTTAGCGGTATACCTGACCCCCTCCAGTCCCTGGAAATGTTCGTCCTGAGTCCACAGAGTGGCGTGGTTCAGACGGGCGATAGCCAGGATAAGGCTGTCGGCCATAGGCAGCCGGTACCGGATGGATAACTGGGCCGCGTGAAGCGCGACCTCGGCGGTGACGTCCGCGATGTGGCCACTATAGAGCACCCCCACAGCCTCCAGAGCGGCTTCTTCGCCCAGCCGCAGCGTGAGGTGCTTGAAGACTTCGTAAAGGCAGACGGTGGGGACAAGGAGGCGGTCGGTATCGCGGATGGCGGGGGCGAAAAACTCGGCATTGGGGCCGTTGACCAGGTACTCCAGCCAGCCCGATGAATCTACTACATTCATCGCTCTTCATCCTCTTCGCGCAAGACCTCGGTATCTATCCCGGGAAACATCCCCCGCGCCTGCTCCACAGGCGGGACAATCACCAGGCGCAGGGTGTTGCCCAGTGGGATAAATACAACCTTCTGCTTCGGTTTTAACCCGAACCGCTTCCGCACCGCGCGAGGAATAACAATCTGATACTTGGATGAAATCGTCGCCGAATACATCTTACTTTCTCCCATCGTTAAATAATTGTGCTACAATTGTAGCATTCATTATCATTTTGTGCAACGTTCATCCTTCCTGCTCCCTGCCTCCTACCCCCTGCTTTCTGCTCCCCGCCTCCTCCAGAATCTCCTCCGCGCTCCGGTAGGCGGATTCGCCGCTGGCGCCTAACATCTGGGCCAGTTCCTCCACCCGCGCCGGCCCCTCCAGGACGGTCACCCGGGTGACGGTGCGGCCCTCCAGGGGGATTTTCTCCACCCGCAGGTGAGCGTCGCCGAAGCCGGCCAGTTGCGGCAGGTGGGTGACGCAGAGGACCTGATGGGCGATCCCGCTATTCTCTCCGGCGACCGTCAGCCGCCAGAGTTTCTGGCCCACCATCGCGCCCACCCGTCCGCCGATGCCCTGGTCAATCTCGTCAAAGATGAGCGTCGGGGTCTCGTCCACGCGGGAAAGGACGGCCTTGAGGGCCAGCATGAGGCGCGAGGTCTCGCCGCCGGAGGCGATTTTGGTCAGCGGCTTGAGGGGTTCGCCCGGGTTGGGGGAGACCAGGAACTCCACCCGGTCTATGCCGGTGGCGTCAAAGCCGACGCGGGCCGGGAGGGGGAAATCGCCCGCGTCTATGCCCGCCGCCGCGACCCCTTCGGGGGTCAGCAGGACGCCCTCCGGGTCGGCCGTCCAGCGGAAATCCACGGCGAAGCGGGCGCCGGGCATGCGCAGGTCCTGGAGTTCCGCCTCAATGCCCTGGGCCAGCCTCCGGGCGGCCTCCCGACGGCGGGCGGAAAGGTCCAGAGCGGCGCGGGCCAGTTCGTCCAGGAGTTGCGCCTCCTGCGCGGCCAGTTCGGCGATGCGCTCCTCGCTGTGGGTGATGGTCTCCAGTTCCGCCGCTGCGCGCCGGGCGTATTCCAGCACTTCGGCGACCGTGGCGCCGTATTTGCGTTTCAGCCGGCGGATGAGGTCCAGCCGCTCCTCCACCTCGGCCAGCCGACGGGGGTTGAACTCCACCCGGTGGCGATACTCCCGCAGACCGTCGGCCAGGTCCTGGAGGCGGTAGAAGAGTTCCTCCGCCTCCTGGAGGCGGGAGGCCAGCGTGCCATCTATGCGGACCAGTCCCTCCAGGGCGCGCAGGGCGTGGCCCAACTGGTCGGTGGCGGGACGGCCCTCTTCGCTGCCCTCGTCCAGCGCCCGCAGCGCGTCGGCCAGGAGGAGGGAGAGTTGTTCGGCGTTGGCCAGCCGTACCCGCTCTTCGGCCAGTTCTTCTTCCTCGCCGGGGCGGAGGGCGGCGGCCTCAATCTCGGCAATCTGGTACTGGAGGAGGTCTATGCGGCGGGCTCGCTCCTGCTCGTCCTGCTCCAGGCCGGCCCGCTCCCGCCGGACGGCGCGCACCCGGGCGGCCAGGTCGGCCACCTGAGCGCGCAGGCTCTCCAGACCGGCGAAACGGTCCAGGAGGTGAACATGTTCCCGCACCCGCAGGAGGGAGAGATGTTCGCTCTGGCCGTGGATGTCCACCAGCCCCTCGGCGACCTCCCGCAGGAGGGCCAGGGTGACCGCCCGGCCGTTGACGCGGCAGATGCTGCGGCCTTCGGCCCGCACTTCGCGGGAGAGGATGAGGAGGTCAGGCTCGTCGCCTTCCAGGCCCTCCCGCTCCAGGATGGGGCGCAGGGCGGCCTGATGGGCCGGGTCCAGGCGGAAGACGGCCTCCACCAGGGCCCGTTCGGCGCCGGCGCGGACGACGGTGGGGTCTGCCCGGCCCCCCAGCACCAGCCCGACAGCGTCAATAATAATGGACTTCCCCGCCCCTGTCTCCCCGGTCAGGACGATGAAGCCGGGGGGGAGGGAGAGGTGGAGTTCGTCTATGATGGCGAAATCGCGGATGTGGAGTTCGGAGAGCATGGTCTCACACAAAGACACAAAGGCACGGGGGAACTCAAAAATTAAAAACTGGACTCTGGCGAAAATAACTTGAGCATAAGGCCTCTCCTGAGTAGAATAGGCTAAAAGCCGTTCTACCGGTTCCCACAGGAGGTTGCCTTATGCTCGCCCATATTTTACACCCATCTGAGCCACTTTGCACGTTTG
>CALDFY010000101.1 GCA_937942115.1 uncultured Anaerolineae bacterium
TCCCGGCGGCGCAGGTTGACCTCCCCATTCTGCATCTCCCGGTCGCCCACGACCAGCATATAGGGGATTTTCTCCATCTGGGCGTCCCGGATTTTGGCCTGCATGCGCTCCGGGGAGTCGTTGACTTCCACCCGCAGGCCCGCCGCCTTCAGCCGCCGCGCCACCTCCCAGGCGTAGTCCCCGTGCCGGTCGGCGATGGGGATGACGACAGCCTGCACCGGCGCCAGCCAGACCGGGAACGCCCCGCCGTAGTGCTCCACCATGACCCCGAAGAACCGCTCCATGCTCCCCAGCAGCGCCCGGTGGACCATGTAGGGCCGCCGCTCCTGCCCGTCCCGGTCCCGGAAGGTGAGGTCAAACCGCTCCGGCACGTTGAAGTCAAACTGGATGGTCGTGCACTGCCAGGCCCGGCCCAGCGCGTCCTTGATTTTGATGTCAATTTTGGGGCCGTAGAAGACAGCCTCGCCCTCCATGCGCTTGTAGGGGAGGTTCCGGGCCTCCAGCGCCTTGACCAGGGACCGCTCCGCCTGTTCCCACATCTCGTCGCGGCCGGCGTACTTCTCCGGCGTCCGGGGGTCGCGCACGCTCAGTTCTATCTGGTAGTCCTCAAAGCCGAAGTCCCGCAGCAGGCTCAGGCTGAAGTCCAGCACGCCCAGAATCTCGTCCTCTATCTGCTCCGGCGTGCAGAAGATGTGGGCGTCGTCCTGGGTGAAGCCGCGCACCCGCAGGAGGCCGTGGAGGACGCCGCTCCGCTCAAAGCGGTAGACCGTCCCCAGTTCCGCCCAGCGCAGGGGGAGGTCGCGGTAGGAGCGGGTGCGGCTCTTGTAGATGAGGATGTGGAAGGGGCAGTTCATCGGTTTCAGGTAGTACTGGACCCCCTCAATATCTATGGGCGCGTACATATTCTCCTTGTAGAAGTTCAGGTGGCCGGAGCGCTCCCAGAGTTGGGCCCGCCCGATGTGGGGGGTGTAGACGATTTCGTAGCCGCCCTCCCGGTGTCGGGCCCGCCAGTGGTCCTCTATAATCTGGCGGATGCGGCCCCCTTTGGGGTGCCAGTAGGCCAGGCCCGCGCCGCCCTCTTCGTGGAAACTGATGAGGTCCAGTTCCTTGATGAGCCGCCGGTGGTCCCGCCGCTCCACCTCCTCCCGCCAGGCCAGATAGTCCTGCAGGTCCTCCGGTGTCTCCCAGGCGGTGCCGTAGATGCGCTGGAGCATGGGCCGCCGCTCATCCCCCCGCCAGTACGCCCCGGCGACGCTGAGCAGTTTAACTGCGTCCGGGTTGATCTCGCGGGTATTGGCAACGTGGGGCCCCCGGCAGAGGTCCACGAAGGGGCCGTGGCGGTAGATGGAGAGGACGGGGCGCTCTTCGGTGGGGTTGCCGTCCTCATCCACGCCGCCAGCCAGGATGCCCTCTATCAGTTCCAGTTTGTAGGGCTGGTCGGCGAAGAGGCGGCGGGCCTCGGCCTCGTCTATCTCCTGATAGACGAAGTCGTACCCTTCGGCGATGATTTCCCGCATCCGGGCCTCAATCTCCGCCAGGTCTTCCGGGGTGAGGGGACGGGGGAGGTCAAAGTCGTAGTAGAAGCCCTTCTCAATTGCCGGGCCAATGGCCAGTTTGGCCTCCGGGAATTTCTCCAGGACGGCCTGGGCCATCACGTGCGACGCAGAGTGGCGGATGCGCAGCAGGTGGTCGTTTGGCGCGTGTTCGGACATTTTTCCCTCCATATGCAAAGGATACAAGGATACAGGTAGACAAGGGCTAATGAAAAAACCCCCGCGCCCTGGGGCGCGGGGGTTTTTTCCCCACGTGGTTCCACCCAGGTTCGGTCGGCGCAAAGGGAGGCCGACCGCCCTCTGAGGCTGTAACGGGCCTGCCCGGAGCCCTATACTCGGGGAGAATCCCTTTCCAGGGCCCGCTCCCGGGGGGTTTTCCCGACCGTCCGGCGGGAGGGCTCTCAGCCGCCGACCCTCCCTCTCTGAAGCCTTCGCAGGCCGGTACTCGTCCCGGTCCACGCGTTCGGATGTCTGTTTACTACTATTATAGCCAGTTTGGGGAGATTGTCAAGCGGCCTTAATCGCCGCCCAGGTAGGCCTCCCGGACGCGGGGGTTATCCCGCAGTTCTGCCGCCGTTCCCTCCATCTGGATGACGCCTGTCTCCAGCACGTAGCCCCGATGGGCTACCGAGAGGGCCATGTGGGCGTTCTGCTCCACCAGCAGGATGGTGACCCCCTCCTGGTTGATCCGCTGGATGATGTTGAAGATTTCCTCCACCAGAATCGGTGCCAGTCCCATAGACGGCTCATCCATCAGCAACAGGCGGGGTTTGGCCATCAGGGCGCGGGCCACCGCCAGCATCTGCTGCTCCCCACCGGAAAGGGTGCCGCCCAGCTGCTCCGCCCGTTCCCGCAGGCGGGGGAAAATGCTGAAGACGAACTCCATGCTTTCCTCAATCTCCCGCTTGTCCCGCCGGGTGAAGGCTCCCATTTCCAGATTTTCCCGCACTGTCAGGGGGGCGAAAATCTTGCGTCCCTCCGGCACCTGGACGATACCCATCCGCACAACCTGGTCAGCGCTCATGTTGGTGATGTCTGTCCCGTCGTAGACGATTCGCCCCCGGTCCGCCAGGAGGAGGCCGGAGATAGTGCGCAGGGTGGTGGACTTCCCGGCCCCGTTGGCGCCGATCAGGGTGACGATTTCCCCTTTCTCCACATGGAACGAGATGCCGTGCAGGGCCCGAATCGCTCCGTAGGAGACATGCAGATTTTCCACGCTCAAAAGTGCCATCGCGTCCTCCTCAGCGAATGGCCTGACGGCCCAGATATGCCTCAATCACCTGCGGGTTGCCCCGCACTTCCTCCGGCTTCCCCCGGGCGATAATCTCGCCGAAGTCCATCACCGTAATCCACTCGCAGATGTTCATCACCAGCCGCATCCGGTGCTCCACCAGGAAAATGGTCAACTGGAATCGGTCCCGGATGAAGTGGATCAGTTCCATCAACTGGTCAATCTCCTGCGGGTTCATCCCTGCCGCGGGCTCGTCCAGGAGCAGGAGTCGGGGTTGGGTCGCCAGTGCGCGGGCAATCTCCAGCCGCCGCTGGAGGCCATAGGGGAGGCTCCCGGCGATGTCGTTCTGGCGGTCCGCCAGCCCGAAAATCTCCAAAAACTCCTGGCTCCGTTCAATCATTGCCTTTTCCCGCTCTCGGTACCGGCGGGAACGGAAAATAGAATCGGCCAGCCCATATCCGGCATGGGGATGGTAGGCAATGAGCACGTTATCCAGGACGGTCAGGTTGGCGAAGAGGCGGATGTTCTGGAATGTGCGGGCGATGCCCATCTGGATGATCTCGTGGGAGGGGAGGCCGACCAGTTGAGCGCCCTCGTAGCGGATGCTTCCCGCCGTCGGCCGATAGACGCCGGTGATGAGGTTAAAGACGGTGGTCTTCCCGGCGCCATTGGGGCCGATGAGCCCCACCAGTTCCCCCTCTTTGATGGTGACCGAGAAGTCGTGGACGGCCCGCAGGCTGTCAAAGTAGTGGGTCAACCCCTCAATCTCCAGGATGACGGGCCGGGCTTCCACTTCCGGACTGAGGTTTTCGGGCCGTCCTTTCATACTGCCACCTCCCCGGCTTCAGGGATGGGTTTCGGGGCCGGCGGGGACTCCTTCACCCGGGGTGGGGGCAGGGGGCGGCGCAGAAAGGCGATTTCGTATCGCCCCATCAGCCCCTGGGGACGCAGGAGCATCATCAGGAGCAGAACCAGCGGGTAGACCACGAACCGCCAGGTCTCAAAACCCTCCGGCAGGTAGAGCCGCAGCAGGCCTTCCAGGAGGAAAATCCAGAAAAAGCCCGTGATGATGGTGCCGGTCATGCTCCCCAGTCCGCCGAAGACGATGATGATGAGCGGGTTAAAGGATGGAAGAAAGCCGAACATTGTGGGATGGAGGAAGGCCATATCATGGGCGCGGATGCCTCCGGCCAGGCCGGCGAAGACGCTGCCGATGACGAAGGCCAGGATTTTCTGGGAGGCCGTATCTATCCCGACCAGTTCCGCCGCCCGCTCATCCTCTCGTACGGAGAGAATGGCTCGCCCGGTAGAGGAGTGGAGGAGGTTCCGCATCACCAGTACAACGGCCATAAAGGTGAAAAACACCCACGGCCATGTGGTCCACTTGGGGATGCCGACCATCCCGCGTGCCCCCTTCATCTCCGGGAAGGGGAGAAGGGTATCGGTGTTATCCAGGAGGACTTTGACAATGATGGTGAATCCCAGCGTGGCGATGCCGAAGTAGTCCGAGCCCAGTTCCAGCACCGGGATGCCGAAGAGATAACTGATGATACCCGCCAGTGTGGCGCCTCCGACCAGGGCCAGGAAGAAGACAATCTGCTGGCTCAGTCCTGAGGGCAGGGCGTTGAGCGCGGTGTAGACCGATTTCCCGATGGCCGGATTGACAAACCGTACCGCCAGGAAGAACCCGAGAACGGCGGCCAGGAAGTGAAACAGGAATTTGGCCAATGTGGCGACGCCGTAGAAGCGGCGGAGAAACGCGCTGACCCCCAGCATAAAGACCAGCGCCAGCACGGAGCCGAAAATCACCACGACCAGCGCCGACGGATCGTTGCGCACCCAGCGGTAGGTGATGTCGGCGGAGGCATAGGCTCCGATGGCATAGAAGCCGAATTGTCCCAGGGAGAACTGGCCATTGAAGCCGTAGATGAGGTTGAGCCCCAGGCTGACCATCGTGATGGCCGCGCCCCAGAAGATAATGCCTTGCCAGTAGGCATTGAGAACACCCACACTGATCAGGGCCTGGACCAAAATAAAGACCAGCCCGGCGCCCAGGATAAAGGTGAAGTTCGTATTCCGCAAGAGTTGCCGCATCTTGCCTCCTCAGGAGAGTCCCCGTTACACCTTCTCGCCCGGCGCTTCGCCGAAGATCCCCTGCGGCCGGATCAGCAGGACGATGATGAGCAGCGAGAACGCGACGGCATCCCGCATCGGCGAGGAGATAAACCCGGCGCTGAGGACTTCCACCAGTCCCATAATCAAGGCGCCGACAAAGGCGCCCGGAATGCTGCCGATGCCACCGATGACGGCGGAGACAAAGGCCTTGAGGCCGGGGATGATGCCCATCAGGTGGTGGATACGGTTGTAGGCGGTGGCATAGAGCACACCGCCCGCCCCCGCCAGGCTGCCTGCCAGAGCAAAAGTGGCCGCAATGACCATATCCACGTTGATGCCCATCAGCCGGGAGGTCGGCTTGTCGTAGGCGGAGGCCCTCATCGCTTTGCCGATCCGGGTGTATCGGACGATGTACTGGAGAATTACCAGCAGGATGACCGAAATGCCCATAATGATAAGCATGGCGTTGGAGGCGGTCAACTCAAAGTGAGTACGGATCATCCGGGGGGCCAGCAGGATGATGGTGAGCGCCACTCCCAGAAACCCACCGAAGAGCATGCCGAATTGCAGGAGCGGATTCCTCTGCCAGGCCTGCGCTCGCAGGTTCCCCCGACGCCCGAGTACTCTCAAAAGCCCGTATATGATCGCAGAAACCGCGAACCCTCCCCAGAGAACGGCGACCCAGAGGGGAGGAATAACCTCGGCGCTCACGGAATACACCGCAAACGGACGCGGGTAGGTGATGTAGTTGTTGGTGAAAACGAAGGGTAACCCGCCGAAGTATTCCAGGAAGAAGGAAACACCGATGGCTATGATGAGCGCTGCAATGCGGGGCATGGCCCGGAGAGGACGGTAGGCAAATCGCTCCATCGTGACAGCCAGCAGGGAACAGGTCAGCATAGAGACCAGGATGACGCTCACTGTCCCGATGACCATCGCGGCCGTCGGATTCATTCCGGGCCAGACCATCAGGGGCCACTGGTGCAGGTTCAGGAGGGAGATGGAAAAGTAACTGACAAAGGCACCCACCATGAAGACATCGCCGTGGGCGAAATTGATCAGTTTCACGATGCCGTAGACCATTGTGTAGCCCAGGGCGATCAGGGCATAGATGAAGCCCAACTGGAGGCCGTTGAGGACCTGCTGGAAGAAGACGCCGAGGTTGGCTGCGGCCGCGCGGCCGATGACGTAGAGCACCAGAACACCGGCCAGGGCAAAGATAACCTGGCTGATCCGGTTCAAGATCACCCCGTTGCGTCGGCGGAGCATTCTCTGTTCCATTCGCCGGGCTTCTATACTGATACTCATTCCACCCCCTGATGTAATCACTGGGTTGTCTTGGTTACCTACCTGGTAACGACCTACTTGGTGGTTGGGACGCCCGTCTCTGCCCGCCGCCAAGTAAGCGGTTCGTCCAGTTTAACTTCTGGGTTGACGCCGATGCCCTCTCACCCTCCTTGATCCCCTCTCTCCCTTTGGCCTGCGGCCAGCAGGGTCCTCACCCCTTTCTTATCCTGACACTTCGCCAGGAGGGGGAGGGGTAGGGCTCACAAGTGGAGGCTTTTTGCGCCCCCTCGTTCTGGAAGGGGCGGCGGGCTTCTTTGCCCCTCACCCCCTTGCCCCCCTCTCCCCATCGCTCCGCTCTGGGGAAAGGGGGGAAGAAAGGGATTTTTGGGCGGGCGGCTTCGCCGCCCGCCCAAAAATCCCTTTCTTCCCCCCTTTCCCCAGA
>CALDFY010000102.1 GCA_937942115.1 uncultured Anaerolineae bacterium
GCGCGGATTTTCAGATGTAGTTCAGTTCCTTCGCCGCCCGGGTCAGTTCGTCCCGGAAGTCCGGATGGGCGATGCGGATGAGGGCCTGGGCCCGCTGCCGGATGGTCTTGCCGTAGAGGTCCGCCACCCCGTATTCGGTGACCACGTAGTGGACGTGGTAGCGGGTGGTGACAACCCCCGCGCCCGGCTTGAGCATGGGCACGATGCGGCTGACCAGGGTGCCGTCCTTCATCGTCGCTGTGCTGGGCATAGCGATGATGGGCACCCCGCCCTCGGAGCGGGACGCGCCGTAGATAAAATCCAGTTGCCCGCCGACGCCGCTATACAGTTTGGGCCCGATGGAGTCCGCGCACACCTGCCCTGTCAGGTCCACCTCTATGGCCGAGTTGATGGCGACCTGCCGGTAGTTCTGGGCGATGACGAAGGGGTCGTTGACGTACTCGGTGCGGCGCAGTTCAATGATGGGATTATCGTGGGCCCACTCGTAGAGCCGACGCGTCCCCAGCATAAAGCCCGCAATAATCTTGCCCGGATGGAGGGTTTTCCGGGCGTTGGTGATGACCCCGGCTTCCACCAGGTCAATCACCCCGTCGGAGAAGAGTTCGGTGTGGACGCCCAGGTCTTTTTTGTTCCGGAGGAACCGCAGCACCGTGTCCGGAATCTCGCCGATACCCATCTGGATTGTCGCGCCGTCGGGGATCAACTCGGCGATGTACTGAGCGATGCGCAGAATGGTCTCGGACGGCTCCCCGGTCAGCATCGGCAGTTCCATCAGCGGGTAGTCCACCGGCACGATGTAATCTATGCGGCTGACGTGGATGAAACTATCTCCCAGACAGCGGGGCATGTTCGGGTTGACTTCGGCGATGATGATCCGCGCCGATTCGGCGGGCGTCTTGGTCAGGCCAGTCTCAATGCCGTAGGAGCAGAAGCCATGCTCATCGGGCGGGGAGAGATGGACGAAGGCGACGTCCACCGGCAGGATGCCCTTCTGGAAGAGAAGGGTGAATTCGGAGAGGAGGACGGGGGTGAAGTCGGCCCGTCCCTCCTGTACGGCCTTGCGGACGTTAGGGCCGATGAAGAGCGCGTTGGCGCGGATGTGCCCTTCCATTTCCGGTGCTACGTAGTCGCTGGCCCCGATGGTGAGGGCGTGGCAGATTTCCACGTTCTCCAGTTCGCGCGCCCGCTCAACCAGCGCCTTCATCAGGACCTGAGGGACGCTGCAGTTACCCGTCAAGAAAATCCGGTCGCCGTGTTTGATGACCCGGACGGCTTCTTCGGCTGTCGTCACCTTGCTTTCGTAAATCCGGCTCCATCCTGTGGGCATAGGGCACTCCTTCTCACTGAGGCTTTGAGGCGTTGAAGGACGCGGCCAGGGCCTCGTTGACGATGCGGCCCTCCCGCAGGGCCAGCCCCCGGGCCAGCGCAGGCATGTCCGCGATGGCCTGTTCCAGCCCCACATCGGCGATGTGGCGGATGTAGGGCCAGGCGGCGTTGTTGAAGGCATGGGTAGAGGTGCGGGGGAGCACGCCGGGGGCGTTGGGGACGCAGAAGTGGACGACCCCTTCTTCAATGAAGACGGGGTCCCGCAGGGTGGTGGGGCGGCTGGTCTCCACGCACCCGCCCTGGTCTATGCTGAAATCCAGGATGACGGCGCCCTTCTTCATAGAGCGGACCATCTCCCGGGTGACCAGGATAGGCGCCCGCGCGCCCGGTACCAGGACGGCGCCGACCAGGACCTCCACGAAGCGGACGACGCGGGCGATGTTGAAGGGGTAGGCCACCATCGTGGTGACGCGGCCCTCAAACATTTCGTCTATCCGGCGGAGTTTTTCCTGGTTCATATCCAGCACGTAGAGGGTGGCGCCCAGGCCGTAGAAGGCGCGGGCGGCGTTGGTCCCCAGGACCCCCGCGCCCAGGATGGCGACCCGGGCCGCCGGGACGCCGGGGACGCCGCTCAGGAGCACGCCCCGCCCGCCCCAGTTGCTCTGGAGGAAGGTCGCGGCCAGTTGCGGCGCCATCCGCCCGGCCACCTCGCTCATCGTCCGCAGCACCGGGAGCGTGCCGTCGTCTTCCTCAATGGTCTCGTAGGCGATGGCGGCGACGCCCCGATCCAGCATCATCTGCACCGTCTCCCGGCGGGCCGCCGCCAGGTGGAGAAAGCCGCAGATAATCTGCCCCTCGTGGGTCCATTCCAGTTCCTCGCGGGTGGGGCGAACCGCTTTGAGCACCATATCGGCGCGCCGGTAGACCTCTTCGGTGGAGTAGGCAATCCGGCCACCGGCCCGCTCGTAGTCGTAATCCGAAAAGCCCGAGCCCTCACCGGCTCCTTTTTCCACGTAGCAGACGTGCCCGGCGCGGGTGAGCAGGTTGACGCCGTAGGGGGTCAGTCCGACCCGCATCTCCAGTTCTCGTCGTTCTTTAGGAATGCCGACAATCATGCGGACTCCTTTCTGGAGTGAAACGTGGACAGTGAGACGTGAAACGTGAAACGTGAGACGTGAAACGTGAAAATCTGCATCCAGAGGGGATTACAGGGCGAACTCGGCGCCTTTGCGCAGGGCTTCTTTGTTCAGCGGAAGCCACTTGCGGTGGCGTTCGGCCAGGTGGTGATCCAGTGCCTGCTCCAGCGCCTCCAGCGGCAGGATGCCCAGGGCCCTCACCAGCGCACCCAGGCAAATCATGTTGGCGACCCGCGCGTTGCCCATTTCCGTCGCCAGTTCCGTCGCCGGGACGTAGAGGACGCGGATGTCGTCCCGCCCGCTCCGGTTGGGGACGAGGGACTGGTTGACCACCAGGACGCCGCCGGGTTTGACCATCGGCTCAAACGCCTCAAAGGAGGGGATGTTCATCACAATGGCGGCGCTGGAGCGGCGGACCAGCGGCGAACCGATCTCCTGGTCGGAGATGATGACGGTGCAGCGGGCCTTCCCGCCCCGCATCTCCGGGCCGTAGGAGGGAATCCAGGTGACGTGAAAGTCGGCGTCCATCGCAGCGTAGGCCAGCACCTGTCCAGCGAAGAGGGTGCCCTGGCCGCCAAAGCCAGAGATGATGATTTCTTCCTGCATGGG
>CALDFY010000103.1 GCA_937942115.1 uncultured Anaerolineae bacterium
TTCGGCGCCGCGCAGGTTGAGTCGCCGCCTCGGAAGCCGACTGAAGTCAGCCGCCCTGGGCCTTCGGCCAGGAGGTCGGTCTTCACCGACCTCCGGAGAAGGGCGTCAACGCAGGTTGACGCCCGGCGCGAAGCGTAGGGGCAACCCTTGCGGTTGCCCCCAGGGGAGGCCGATTTCCATTTCCAATCGGCGCCCAGGGCGGCAGGAAACAGAGAGACGGATCTAACCTTAAGTTAACGCTTATGGGGGTAGCGGGTGAGGTGAAGGCCGGAATTGGCATCCCCCGCTTCCCGAAAAACCTACACTTGTCGGGGATAAAGGGGGGCAAATGTTCGCACCATTGGGCGAAAAGCCCCTGGCTCAGACGCGAAGCCCCTTTCAGGGGCTTCCGGATAACCCGTCAGGGCTGGTATCTGAGCCTGCCGCTTCAGCGGCGGGCGGAAGTGGGCATCCCAGCCATCAGGGTTAGGTAGTTACCTATGGGGACGGCGGGGTCGGGGTCTCCGCCGGCGGGGGCTCCGGAGTCGGCGTCTCCGTCGGCGGAGGCATCGGAGTATCGGTCGGCGGGGGCGCCGGGGTCGGCGTCTCCGTGGGCGGGGGCGGAGTGGGCGTCGGCGTCTCCGTCGGCACCGCCGGCGTCGGCGTCTCCGTCGGGGTCCCGGTGGGGGTCTCCACCGGGGGCGGCGGGGTCGCGGTGGGCGGCGAGGCCACGACGCAGCGCACGCGTGCCTCGTAGGTCCGCCCCAGCCGGTCCCACGCCGTCACCCGCAGGGTGTAGACGCCGGGGGCCAGCAGCGACGTATCCCACACCGTAATCTGCCCGTCCCGCACCGGCGTCAGGTGCGGCCCGCTCACCCATCCCCAGCCGATCGGATTCTCCCCCAGGCCATACTCCACGTTGTAGTGGTCAAAGTTGGGGACGCTCACCGTCCCCATCACCGCCACAACGCCGAAAACAGTCGCATCGGGGGACGGGAAAGAGATGTAGACTTCAGGCTGGCCCGTTTCGGGGAGGCACGCGCCCAGCGGGGCCAGCGGCAACCCGCCCCAATCCTGGGTCTGCGCCCATTCCCAGCCCTGAGGGTCGGGGATGACGACCATCACCTGCCCGTTGCACCACTGGTACCAGTCGTGCTCCGGCCCCAGGGGCGGCTGGTCGGCGGCGAAAATCTCCATCCGGCGCCGGGGGCAATACGGGCTGGGCTGGGCCCCGGAGTCGGCGCAGATTTCCATCTCCACAATCCCCGGCGGTCGGACGAAGTCCCGCACCGGCCTATCCTTCAGCGCGGCTTCCATAAAATCGTGCCAGATGGGCGCCGCGCCCAGGGAACCGGCCACCCGGTCCATCTCGGTGTTGTCGGCGTTCCCCACCCAGACCCCCACCACCAGGTCGGGGGTGTAGCCCACTGTCCAGGCATCCCGGTAGTCGTTGGTGGTGCCGGTCTTGGCCGCCGCCGGGCGGGAGAGTTCCAGCCAGTTGGGGCAGCCAAAGGCCGGACAGCGGGCCTGCCGGTCGGAGAGGATGGAGGTGATCAGGTAGGCGTGTTCGGGCCGGATGACCGGTTCTCCGGCGGGGGGACGGCGGTGATCCAGCAGGATGTTCCCCTGGTTGTCCTCAATGTAGAGGATAGGGGTCGGCGGCACCCGCACCCCGCCGTTGGCAAAGACGGCGTAGGCGCCGGTCAGTTCCAGGAGGGGCACCTCGCCACCGCCCAGGGTCAGGCTGAGGCCGTAATCTTCCCGCGTGAGGGTGGTGATGCCCAGCCGGGCGGCCATCTCTTTGAGGGCCGGGATACCGATGAACTGGAGGGCCTTGACGGCGGGGATGTTGTAGGAGTTGGCCAGCGCGCTGCGCACCAGGACCGGCCCGTGAAACCGTCCGTCGTAGTTGCGGGGGACGTAGGGCGGGTTGACGCCGTCCGGGAAGGCGGTCCGCAGGTCCCAGATGAGGGTGGCGGGGGTCCATCCCCGCTCAAAGGCGGCGACGTAGGTGAGGGGTTTGATGGCCGACCCGGGCTGGCGGGGGGCGACGGCCATATTCACCTGCCCGTCAATCTCCTCGTTGTAGAAGTCGGCGCTGCCGACCATAGCCCGGATGTAGCCGGTGGAGGGCTCCAGGGCGACGAGCGCGCCGTTGTGGGCCTGATGGTCGGCCAGGGCGGCGACGTGCTGGGCGACAATCTGCTCCGCCAGCGACTGAAGGCCCGGGTCCAGCGTCGTGTAGATGCGCAGGCCGCTGCCCCGGTAGAGGACCTCCGGCCCGAACATTTGCTCCACCTGCTGCCGGACGACCATCACGAAGTGGGGGGCCGGGATGCGGTCCTGGGGGACGAAGGGGCGGAACGGATAGGCGGCCATCTCGGCGGCGGCCGCGTCCGCCTGGGCCTGGGTGATGTAGCCCTCTTTGACCATCAGCCGGAGGACGTCCTTCTGGCGGGCCAGCGCGCGCTCCCGTCCCCCGGCGAAGACGTCGTAAGTGGCGGGGGACTGAGGGAGTCCGGCCAGGAAGGACGCCTGGGCCAGGCTCAGTTCGGCGGCGGAGACGTTGAAATAGGTCTCGGCGGCGGCCTCTATGCCGTAGGCCAGGTTGCCGTAGTAGATTTCGTTCAGGTAGATTTCCAGAATGGTGTTGCGCGGGTAGCGGCGGCCGATCTCGTAGGCCAGGATGACCTCTTTGATTTTCCGCCAGGCGGTCCGCTGGGTGCGCTCCTCCGGGGAGAGGAGCAGGTTGCGGGCCAACTGCTGAGTGATAGTGGAGGCTCCGGAGACGGTCTCCCCGGCCCGCAGGTTGCGGTAGATGGCCTTGAGCATGGCGACCGGGTCAAAGCCAGGGTGACGGTAGAAGTCGGCGTCCTCGGTGGCGATGGTCGCCTGGATCAAGTACGGGGAGATGCGGTCCAGGGGGACGTAGACCCGTCGTCCGCCCCGGGGGTCCATGACTTCGTAGAGCAGGGAGCCATCGCGGGCGTAGATTTTGGAACTGACGAAGGGGGATTGACGGGCCAGCAGTTCCTCCGGCGGCGGGAGTTGGGCGGCAATAAGGGCGTAGCCGGTGACCAGCGCCGCGAAGAAGGCGAAGAACAGGATGAAGGCCACCATCGCGGCGACAAAGAACGCCCAGGCCAGCCGGTTGGGGCCGGAGCGGTTCACAGGCCGGGAGTCGGCGCCATAGGGATAGGGGCCGGTCGGGTAGCCGGACGGTCGGGGAGGCCGACCGCCGGTGGCCGATGGCAGCCGTCGGGTCGGTTGCGGTTGGAGTGGGCGGGTCTGTCGGTTTCTCTCCATAGCATACCGGATTATAACATTGGGATGGGAGGTGTCAACCTCACCCCACCCCCGCCGCCTCCGGCGGCACCCCTCCCCTCTCCCGAACGAAGTTCGGGAGAGGGGAAGGGGAAAGAAGGGGTTTTGCGGCGGCCTTCGGCCGC
>CALDFY010000104.1 GCA_937942115.1 uncultured Anaerolineae bacterium
CCCCTTCTATGATGTTGCTTTTGTCAAGTGGGGGTAAATAGACGCGCGGGCCTAACCGACCCCACGGGTCGCTTCGGAATATTCTTTAACACCAACGAGACAAAAGCAAGGTCCCCCGCCGGCGGCCAGGACCTTCCCTCCAGGGCCATCGCTCCCCGTCGGGTCTTTCCCTGTCACCGCCTTCTATCCGTGCTGACTCCCCGAGTCAGTCACCTCATACTGGATGCGCCCAGGGACTTCCGCCCTTCGGGAGCGGCTCCTTCTCCCCTTCGGTCCCTTCCGGAAAACCCGGGGTCAACCCGGCACGCTCCCGCTGGAGGCTTCCATCCCGACCCGCCTCGGGAACCCCCTTGCTCTTTACGCCTTCAGGCGAGCCCCTGCCGGTACCTCCCCCGTCTCCAGATACCGCCACAGGGCGATCAGCAACTTCCGGGCCAGGGCCACAATCCCTATCCGGCGCTGCCGCTTGCTCCCCCGGCCAAACCGCTCCCAGTACCAGCGGCTCAATTCGCTCTCCGGTTGATACCGCAACCAGGCCCAGGCCAGTTCTGTCATCAGCGCCCGCAGTCGCCCGTTGCTCGCTTTGCTGATCCCCTGCTCCTGGGCCTCCTCTCCGCTCCGATACGGAGTGGGCGTCAGGCCGCTCAACCCGCCCACCTCCCGGCGGTTGCGGAACTTCCGCCAGGCGAAGAACTCCATCACCAGAACCCAGGCCCCGTTCTCGCCGATGGCCCGCAGGCGCATCAACCGCCGCACCTGCTGCACCGCCGGGTCGTCCGAGGTGCGGATGATCTGACGCCGCTGGGCCTCCAGCCGCCGGATCTGCTCCTCCACGAACTGTAATCCGGCGTATTCCACCTCCAGCCGCTGGCGAAACCCTTCCGGCAGGGGGGATTCATCCCAGCACCGGGCCTGGGCCAGCCGCTGGAGGAAGTCCCGGCCCACCGGAATCCGCACCCCTTGGGTGGCCAGCAACCCTTTGATGCGGTTGATGTAGCGGGTGCGGTCATCCTTCAGCGTCCACAACTGGCGGTGGAGATGCCGCCGGTCTTCCGCCTGGGGGTCGGGCACGTGGACCACCCGCCAGACTTTCGGGTCACCGGCGTCAAACCGGACCAGTTGAGTGACCAATTGAACCCCGTCCAGGTGGTCGGTCTTGGCCCGGCGGGCCCGGCGGTCCACCTGGATGCTGGCGGAGTCCACCACATAATTCTGGATGCCCTGGGCCACGAGGTAGCGGTGAAGCCAGAAGCCTTCGCGACCGGCCTCGTAGCAACTGAGAATGCGGGTATTTTCCGGGAGGCCGAAGCGCTGACAGGCCCGGGCGATTTCCCGTTGCAGGGCAGAGAGGTCGCCGGCGGGGATAATGCGCTCCCGGGGCGGCTGTCCCAGCCCAACGGTGAAGGCCAGATGCCATTTCTGGTTGCTTAATTCAAAGGCTACATAAAGAGTTGGTTGGCGGGTCGCTTCGCTCATGGGATACCTCCTTTTGCAAATTGCGTCTTTCTGGCTACAATCTTACCCGAAGCGACCCGCTTTCGCAACTGCTCATAGTATCTCCCCTCTCCCGAACAAAGTTCGGGAGAGGGGAGGGGGGCGGCCCGAAGGGCCGGGGGAGGGGTGAGGATAATTACCCCACCTCAGGAGGAGCACCAATGGACCTGCGACTCAGCGATGAACACCGCATGATCCGGGACATGGCCCGGGACTTCGCCCAGAAGGAGATTGCGCCCGTCGCCGCTCACTACGACGAGACCGGGGAGTTCCCCTACGAGACGGTGCGCAAAATGGGCGCCATGGGCTTCATGGGCATTGAGGTGCCCGAGGAGTACGGCGGGCAGGGCCTGGACACCCTGGCCTACGTCCTGGCGATGGAGGAAATCTCCAAAGTGGACGCCTCTCACGGCGTCATCATGTCCGTCTGCAACTCCCTCTACTGCTACGGCATCCTCCACTACGGCACCGAGGAGCAGAAGCAGAAGTTCCTCCGGCCCGTCGCCAGCGGGGAGGTCATCGGCGCCTACGCGCTGACGGAGCCCCAATCCGGCTCCGACGCCGGCAACATCCGCGTCAGTGCCGTCCGCTCCCCCGACGGCTCCTACTACACCATCAACGGCACCAAGTCCTGGATCACCAGCGCGCCGGTGGCGAAGTACATCGTCCTCTTCGCCCAGACCGACCCCGATGCCCAGCCCCGCCATCGGGGCGTGACGGCCTTCATCATTGACACCGACCTGCCCGGCTTCCACCGGGGCAAGACGGAGCCGAAACTGGGCATCCGCGCCTCGGCCACCAGCGAGATTCACTTTGAGGACTACCGCTGTCCGGCGGAGAACCGCCTGGGGGAAGAGGGCGAGGGGTTTAAGATTGCGATGGCCGTGCTGGACGCCGGACGCATCGGCATCGCCGCCCAGGCCCTGGGCATCGCCGAGGCCGCCTACGAGGCGTCGGTCCAGTACGCGCGGGAGCGGACCGCCTTCGGCCAGCCCATCGGCCAGTTTGAGATGATCCAGCAGAAAATCGCCGATATGAAGTGCCGCATTGAGGCCAGCCGGTTGCTCATCTACCAGGCCGCGCTGGCCAAAGAGGAGTTCAAGAAGACCGGCCGCCGCTACACCCTGGAAGCCTCCATGGCCAAACTCTTCGCCTCCGAGACGGCCACCTGGGTCACCAAAGAGGCCCTCCAGATTCACGGCGGCATGGGCTACAGCAAGGAACTGCCCATAGAGCGGTACTTCCGGGATGCCAAAGTGACGGAGATTTACGAGGGGACCAGCGAGATTCAGCGGCTGGTCATCGCCCGTCTGGAGACGGGGCTCCGATAACCGGAGAGGGGGGACGTGCCGGGCACTTTCCAAAGTGCCCGGCACGTCCCGGCGTTGGAGGACAACGGCAAAGGCGGAGATACGGGCGCGTTGGCTCCACCCGCCGCCTTTGCCGCTGCGCCCCTACTCTCCACACCGATACAGCACGGCGCCCTGGTCGGTCCACCCTCCCGGCCCTGCGCCGCCTGCCGGGCTGAATTCCGGAACCACCGTACAGGACGCCTGCCGCCAGGCCGCGATGTCCTGCCGACTGCCCATCCCGCCGTCAAGGACATACCGTAGCCGGCCTTCGGCAACCATCTCCTGCAAATCCTCCGCGGTCACCACCCGGTCCTGCCCGCTGAAGCCGCCCATATAGAGGACCGGACGGCCCGTTGCCAGCACCAGCGGCGCGCCGGTCTGGGCGGAGGGCACGGCCACCAAATACTCCACATCCTGCGTGTTCGCCTGCAGATAGGCCACCAGGTCCGCGTTGGCCCCGCCTGCACCCGGCGGAGCCCCCGCGCCCGGGCGGCCTCCCGGTCCGGGCCGGAACGGCCGGGCCCCCGGATATGCGGAGGGGAGATTCTGGTCGGCGCCCGTCGCGACGGTCATCCCCGTCCAGTACGCGGGGGCGACCAGCATCGCCGCCAGAATCAGCGCGACCGCCACCCGCCGCGTCCGCGCGGGGACCAGGAGCAATCCCCCAACCAGAAGCAATGATGCCGCAAGGGCCAGCACGCCCGGAGACTCCCCGTACTGCCGGAACGCGAAAGCCTGATACGCCAGCGTCCCTGCGGCGGCCGCGACCAGGATGCCCCCAGCCCAGGGACGCTCCTGCATCCGGTCCCAGAACCAGGCCGCGCCCATCCCGACCACTGCGCCCAGCGCCGGGGCCAGCATAATGGTGTAGTAGGCGTGGAAAATCCCGGAGACGGCGCTGAAGAAGAGCAGGCCGATGACCAGCCACCCACCCCAGAGGACCAGCGCGCGGTGCATGCCCCACTCCAGCGGCAGCCGGACCCGGCGACCGAAGGGCGAAAGGGCCAGGCCGACCAGCGCGAAGGGCAGCAACCAGGACATCTGCTTGGAGAGAGGGGCCGTAAAGAAGCGGAAGAGGCCGGGGTTGCCCGTCTCGTGACCGAAGGGCGTCGTCCCCCGACCGACCTGCGGGAGCGCGCCCGGGGGTGGCGCTCCCTGCGGAAATGGCGGTGCGCCAGGCGAGGGGCCGGTCGGGGGGACGGGCGGGTTCCCCGGCGCGACCGGCGACGGCCCAGCCCGCGCGCCGCTCCCCATCCCCCGGTTGAACACCCGCAAGAGGCCATTGTACCCGAAAATCAGGCTCATCGCGGTGTTGTCGCCCGACGAGCCAATATACGGCCTCTGGTCCGGCGGCGTCAGGTCCACCGCGACCGCCCAGGAGAAGGAGACGGCCAGGAGGAGGACCGTCGCCAGCGCCAGGTGGGCCAGTTTGCGGCCCCAACCCTCCCGGGAGCCGAAGAAGTAGAGGGCATACAGCGCGGGCAGGGGCAGGTAGGCCTGGAGCATTTTGATGTTGAACCCCAGGCCGACCAGGAACGCGCCCAGGAGGAGCCAGCGCCGCCGCCCGGACTCCGTTGCCTTCACGAACGCCCAAACGGCCAGCAGCAGACAGAAGACCAGCATCCCGTCTATGGTGTTGTTGCGATTTGTGGCGATGAAGACCGGCGTCAGCGTCATCACCAGCGCAGCGACCAGGCCGGCCCCCTCCCCCGCGTGTTTGCGGACAATGGCATAGAGCACCGGGACGGCGAAGACCCCTGCCAGGATGTTCGGCAGGGAGGTGCTGAAACCGCTTACGCCCAGGACGGCTGCAAAGGCGGCCTCCATCCAGAACCCCAGCGGGGGCTTGTCCACCGTGACGGACCCGCCCGGCTCCGCGGCGGCGAAGAAGAAGTTGCGCCACGATTGGAGCATGGATCGGACCGTCGCGGTGTAGTAGGCGTTGGCATCGCCGATGGAACCGATGTGGTAGAGATGAAGCCCCAGCGAGAGGGCCATCAACGCCACCACCAGCGCCCCCGCGACGGTGATGCCAGGGAGCAGTCTCCTGGAAAGAAAAGTGGGACGGGAAAGGGGTTGACCGGCCACGCCTCTCTCCTGACGCGCAACTGACCGTATTATACATCTAACCGATGAAGAAATGGTGAAGAAGCTGGGGAGGATATGTGAAGACCCCCGGTGCTCGGAGGCGGAACGACGAGGCGATTTTACGGAGACGAGTCAGGAAAAGCGCGCGGGGTATCCGAACATCAGTCCCCGTAGATGCAGAAAATCACCCCGGCCAGAGGAGAATACAGGACACCATCCGGCCCGATGCATTGGGCCCGAACCAGCACGGGGTGGTCCAGGTAGGCCGTGACCAGCGGCTCTATCCGGTCAAACATCCGGCGCACTTCCCAGGTCCGCTCCGGAGCGGTGGCGTGGTGGAAGACCACAAAGAGACGATTCGCGGTGTGATAACGCCCCTCCCGGGATTGATTCCGGTACAGCCAGGTGACCAGGCCCTCCGGCCGAGCACGGGCCCCGTCCAGCGAAAAGGGATACCCGCGCGGGAAATCGGTCAGTTTCAGGTCAAAGGGGACGCCGTCCAGATAGAAATCCACCGAGGGATGATAGGGGTCCGGCTCCGGGGTGACGCGCGGGTGAGCATAGACCATCCCCAGAACGATCTGGTGGGTGTGAAAGTTGTACCAGCGCCGAACCACGTAGGCGGCGAACGGCTGGAGGGGAAATCCCCGCTCCGCAGCGACCCGACGGGTCTCCCGGCGCAGTGCTTCCAGGGAGCGGATGCGGTAAATAAACCGGCTGGCCCGGTCCCAGCCGTCGTGCTGGACTCGCCCCCAGGCGGGCATCCGGGTCAGGCGCTGGAGTTCGGAGCGGATGTCGGCGTCCATCGCGGAAGGTTTTGCCGACAGCGAGAGCAGAAGGATGCCCCCTTCACGTCCGTATCGTGGAGCGTGTTGGAGAAGTGCATCACACAGCGGGGGTCCGGGCAGTGGCCCAGGCCCCAGGTATGGCCCAACTCGTGGACGGCCTCTTTGAGCACCCGCTGGCGGAAGAGGGGGAGGTCATCGGGGAGGCCGTAGAAGGAAGGGCGCAGGCGGGGCAGGGCGACGAACGCCTCCCGCCCCCGCAGGGCCGCCTGCCCGAAGATGAAGTTCAACCCCGGGGCGTAACAATCCACGTCTGCCAGGCCCAGCACCCGCCCAGCAGGTGTGGAGACGGCGCGCAGCGCCGCCAGCATGGCCTCTCCCCGGTACTGGCGACGGTGCGGGTCGTATCCCCCTTTCGGGATAGGGACCGCTTCCCCAACGGTCACCGGGCATCCCAGGGCCGACCCCAGTTCCTCCGCCAGCCAGGCCGCCAGGTCGGCCTCCACCTCCCCGATGGGGACCAGCAGGATACCCCCGGGCATCTCCCAGCATCTATGCTGTGGGGCGGCGCGAAGCGCCGCCCCACAGATCCCCGCTCAGAACCCGAAGCCCATCCGCTGGTATGCCTCGCCGGACATCATGGAGGGGTCCCAGCGCTCCATCCCCATAACCACCTTCACCGGTCGTTCGGTGACGGCCTGGGCGGCCCGCCGGGCCTGATCCAAAATCATCCCGGCCAGCGGGCAGAAGGGGGCGGTGAGGATCATTGTAATTTGGACCTCTCCGTCCACCTCCTCAATCTTCCGCACCAGCCCCAAATCCACCACGTTGAGGCCGATCTCAGGGTCGTACACGTCCCGCAACGCTTCCCGAATGCGGGCAACTTCCTGCTCAGAAAGGGGTTGCTGAGTTTCGTTCATGATTCACTCCTCTCTCTCAAGAGAATCCCGATTTTCTCCCATTATACCACAACACTCCGCCCTGTCAAAAAAGCAGAGAAACGTCGTTGAAAACCGGGTTGCATCGGCGAAGGATTATGGTATACTACCTCCGCCGTAATTATTCAGCCTTCCTCACCCCACCCCCCGCGGCTTCGCCGCTACCCCCTCCCCTCCCCTGACCCTTCGGTCAGGAGAGGGGAGGGGGTGGCCCGAAGGGCCGGGGGAGGGGTGAGGCTGAATAGTTACCCTCCGCCAAAATCGCCTGCGAGGTGGGACATGCTGGATATGAAACGAATTCGGTCCGATTTTCCCGCTCTTTCCCGAACCGTCCACGACCATCCCCTGGTCTTTCTGGACAGTGCGGCCAGTTCCCAGAAGCCCTTGCCGGTCCTGGAGGCAATGGAACGAATCTACCGGGAGTGTTATGCCAACGTCCACCGGGGCATCTACGCCTTCAGCGAAGAAGCCACTCTGGCCTACGAGAACGCTCGGGACCGGGTGGCTTCTTTCATCAACGCCCCTGTACGGGAAGAGATTGTCTTCACCCGCAACACCACCGAAGCCATCAATCTGGTCGCCTACGCCTGGGGACGGACGAACATCCGCCCCGGCGACCGGATTCTCCTGACCGAGATGGAGCACCACTCTAACCTGGTCCCCTGGCAACTGCTGGCGCAGGAGAAGGGAGCCCAGTTGGTCTACCTCCCCATCACCGACGACGGCCTCCTGCGGATGGACCTGCTGGATTCCCTGCTGGACGAACGGGTCAAACTGGTCGCCGTCACGATGATGTCCAATGTGCTGGGGACGATCAACCCGGTTCAGGAGATCATCCGGAAAGCCCATGCCGTCGGCGCGGTGGTACTGGTGGACGCGGCCCAGGGGGTGCCCCATATGCCGGTGGATGTCCAAACACTGGATTGCGACTTTCTGGCCTTCTCGGGACACAAGATGTGCGGGCCCACCGGCATCGGCGTCCTCTATGGGAAAGAGGCACTTCTGGAAGCCATGCCGCCGTTCTTGGGCGGCGGGGACATGATTCGCAAGGTGGAATGGGAGTCTGCCACCTGGAACCGACTCCCCTGGAAGTTTGAGGCCGGGACTCCGGCTTTCGTGGAGGGCATCGGGCTGGGGGCGGCGGTGGATTATCTGACGGGCATCGGAATGGAGGCCATCGCCGAGCACGAGCGGGAACTGACTGCCTACGCAATGGAGCGGCTATCGGCCGTGGAGGGCCTGACCATCATCGGTCCGCCGGCCCATCAGCGGGGCGGCGTGATCGCCTTCACCTTCCGGGGCATTCACCCCCACGACGTCGCCCATATGCTGGATATGGAAGGGGTCGCCGTCCGGGCGGGACACCACTGCGCCCAGCCCCTCCACCGCCGTCTGGGGTTGACCGCCACCGTCCGCGCCAGTTTCTATCTCTACAACACCCCCGAAGAGGTAGACTATCTGGCCCAGGCGCTGGAGCGGGTGGGGAAAATGCTGGGGCAGTAGGGGTGGTTCTGGCTATAGGATGCCCACTTCCGCCTGCCGCTGAAGCGGCAGGCTCAGATACCCAAGCCCTGACGGGCTATCCGGTTCGCATCTGAGCCAGGGGCTTTTCGCCCAATGGGGCGCACATTTGCCCCCACCCCCCTTTATCCCCCCTCCCCCCTCGCTGCGCTTGGGGGAGGGGGGAAGGGCATAGGCGTTAACTTAAGGCTGGCTTCGGCTCTCCGCTTCCCGCCGCCTCGGGCGCCGATTGGAAATCGGCCTCCCTGGGGGCAACCGCGAGGGTTGCCCCTACGCTTCGCGCCGGGCGTCAACCTGCGTTGACGCCCTTTTCCGGAGGTCGGCGAAGGCCGACCTTGTTGCGAACGAAGTGAAGGGACCCGGCCGAAGGCCCAAAGAGGCTGGCTTCAGTCAGCGCCCGAGGCGGCGACCCAACTGGCGCAGCCCCTTAAGTTAACGCATATGCCCTTCCCCCTCCCCCA
>CALDFY010000105.1 GCA_937942115.1 uncultured Anaerolineae bacterium
GTGGGCATCCTGGCCTTTCTCTGGCTGACCGCGCGCGCCGCCATGCGATATGGCAAGGGGATGCCAGCCCACTCCGCCACCGCGGTGCGTTCGTGATGGACTACCTGGAGGTCGCCCGTCGGCTGATCACTTGGCATGGCCAAAGCCAGCGGCCGTTGCCGTGGCGAGGCGCGCCGGCCGGCCAGCGCGACCCGTATGCCGTCTGGGTCAGCGAGGTGATGGCTCAGCAAACCCGACTCGAGATGGTGATCAGCTATTTTCAGCGCTGGATGGAGCGGTTCCCGACGGTGGAAGCGCTGGCCGCTGCAGACTTGCAAGAGGTGCTGAAGCTATGGGAGGGGTTGGGCTACTACGCTCGTGCCCGTCACCTGCATCAGGCTGCCCGGCAGATCGTCGAGGAGTTCGGCGGCCAGTTGCCCGCCCGGCCGGCGGATCTGCTCCGGCTCCCCGGCGTCGGCCCGTATACGGCTGGCGCCATCCTGAGCATGGCCTTTGGACAACCGGAGCCGGCGGTGGATGGCAACGCGAGGCGCGTCTTGAGCCGTTTGGCGGACATCGCCCAGCCCGTTCGCGAGGCTGCCGTCGCAGCGCAATTGTGGGAACTAGCCCGCGCGCTGGTGGCTGCGGCGCCCCCTGGCACAGCCGGCATCGTGAACGAGGCGTTGATGGAGCTGGGCTCTCTTGTCTGCCTTGCGGCCGCCCCGCGTTGCCCGCGATGTCCTCTGAATGATCTGTGCCTGGCCGCCGCGCGCGGCACGCAGGCGGAGCGGCCGGTCACCGCGCCGCGCCGACGCGGGCCTCACTTCGATGTGGCGGCCGGCGTCATCTGGCAGGGTGAGCCGTTCACCTCGCCGTTGCTGATCGCGCAGCGCCCCCTGGGCGAGATGTTGGGCGGGCTATGGGAGTTCCCCGGCGGCAAGCGGAAGCCAGAGGACGCCGATCTGCCGGCCTGTCTGCGCCGCGAGATCGAGGAGGAACTGGGGATCGCCATCGAGGTGGGCGACCTGATCACGGTGATCCCGCACGCGTACACCCACTTTCGCATCACCTTACATGCCTATCACGCCCGCTATTGCGCAGGCGAGCCGCGGGCCATCGGCTGCGCGGATTGGCGGTGGATACGCCTGGATGAGCTGGACGCGTTTCCCTTCCCCGTCCCCGATCGCAAGGTCATCGCGGCCCTCAGGGCAGCCCGTGCCCCCTCACGGGGTTCGATTTGACAGCCGCCCCCAATTGTGCTACACTCTTCACAACAATTGAATATCCCGTAAGCGCTCTTATCCAGAGAGGTGGAGGGACCGGCCCTGTGAAGCCTCGGCAACCAGGGTGGAGACGGAGCGGCCTGTAAGGCGACCTCGGTGTCCACCCCAGGTGCCAATTCCGGCAGAACGGGATCGTTCTGGAAGATAAGAGGCGGCGCGCCTGTCGTGCCCCTTCTGTCTTTCCAGAGGGGGCTTTTTTTTATCTCCTTACCCCCTCAGCCTGACCCCAGAGTGCACCGACCGGGAGCCCCTGAGCAGGAGAAAGGAACATGTCCAAGCGAAATATCGTTGTCACGGAAGCCAGCGGACAGTACATTGAGGACCTCCCGGTGGAGATAGTGGAGCGCAAAGGCATCGGTCACCCCGATAGCCTGTGCGACGGCATCGCCGAGCGGATTTCCGTGGAGTACTGCCGCTGGTGCCTGGAGAACCTGGGCACCCTGCTGCATCACAACTTTGACAAGGTGCAACTGGTGGCCGGGGAGGTGGAGGTCGGCTTCGGCGGCGGCCACATGATTCGCCCCATCCGTATCCAGATCGCCGGTCGCGGCACCCCGACGTACCGGGGCCGCAAGATTCCCCTGGATACTATCGCCATTCAGGCGGCCCGCCAGCATATCCGGGAGACGATGCGCTATCTGGACCCCGACCGTCATATGGTCATAGATTCTTTCGTCGGACGGGGGGCGGAGGAACTGGTCCACGTGGTGGAGGAAGTGACGGCCAACGATACCAGTTTCGGCGTCAGCCACTGGCCCCGTTCCGGGTTGGAGCGCGCAGTCTATGAGACCTCCCGGTATATTAACTACCAGCTGATTGACCAGTTCCCTATCGGCGAGGACGTGAAAGTGATGGGGGCGCGGCAGGGGGATGAGATGGTGCTGACGGTGGCCCTTCCCTTCATTGCCACCCGCATTGGGGATATGGCCGAATACCTGGAACTGAAACACGCGGCCCAGGAGGCCATCCAGTCCTTCGCCAGCCAACTGGACACCCGGAAGGTGGCGGTGGCGGTCAACACCGCCGACGACGCCGATGCCGGGGCCGTCTATCTGACCCTCACCGGCACCTCCGCCGAGATGGGCGACGACGGGGCCGTGGGGCGGGGGAACCGGGTGAACGGCCTGATCACTCCCTTCCGGTCGGCCAGCCTGGAGGCGGCCTGCGGAAAGAACCCCATTTCCCATGTCGGCAAGGTCTACAACGTGCTGGCCATGCTGGTGGCGCGGGACATCGTGGAGCGGGTGCCGACAGTGCGCGAGGCCACCGTCTACATCCTCTCCCAGATCGGAAAGCCGCTGGACCAGCCCCTGATTGCGACGGCGCAGGTGCGCCCGGTCTCCGGCGGCCTCACCCCCAGCATCCAGGCCGATGTGGAGGCCATTCTGGACGAGCACCTGAGCCGGGTCCACCAGGTGCGGGACCGGATCATCAACCGGGAGTTCCCGCTCTTTTGAGGAACCGGTAACTGTTCAGCCTCACCCCTCCTCCTGACCCCCCTGAAGTTTGGCTTTTTCGGGGGAGGCGGTTAGAAAATCGCCGAAAACGGCCTTCTGCCCGGCCAGAAGAACAAAAAGAAAATATTTTTCACTGCGGCGGCAAAGCCGCCGCAGTGAAAAATAATCTTTCTTTTACGCTTGGGAAGCGGTTGGAGGCCTATCCAGGAAGACTTTGGGCAAAAAGGCCAAAGTTAAGGGGAGGGGGCGCCGCCGAAGGCGGCGGGGGTGGGGTGAGGACGCAAAACCTTCCCTCCAGCAGGCCCAGGAGAATGAGCCGGAATCTGGCCCAGTGTCTGGCGGATGTGGATGCCGCGCGGCTGGAGGTCATCGCCCGCCGCTGGGGGCTGGAAGACCTGCCCGACCGCCGGCTGGAGGCCGTCGCCGCGCTGGAGGCGCAGATGGGCGACCCGCAGCGGGTGATGGAGATATGGGCCGCCCTTTCCCCCGAAGAGCAGGCCGCGCTGGAGTTCCTCCACTCCGTCGGCGGAACGGTGGCCTGGCCCACCTTCGTCCGCCGCTGGGGGCCGGTGCGGGATATGGGCCCGGGCCGCCTCCGACAGGAACGGCCCTGGGAGTCTCCGGCATCGGCGGCGGAGTCTCTGTGGTACCGAGGGCTGGTCTTCCGCACTGTCGTGGATGGCCCCACCGGCCTTTACGAAGCGGCGCTGATCCCTGACGAACTGCGGGCTCTCCTGCCCCTATCGCCTGTCCCCCTCTTTCGTCTGGAGCCGGCGGCTCCGCCGCCCCGCCCTGCCCTCCCCTCCGATGCGCTCCTGGATGACCTCTGCACCCTCCTGGCCTACTTCCAGACCCACCCGGTTCGCCCCACGGCGGGGGGGAAGTGGCCGTCCTCCGCCGAAGCCGACCTGATGCGCTACCTGCGCGACCCCGACCGGGAGCGTTGGGCCTTCCTGGGCCACCTGGTCCGACGGCTGGGCTGGCTGCGGACGGACCGGGCCGGGCATCTCCGCCCGGCCCCGGAGCCGGTGACGGAGTGGCTCCAGGCCCCCCCGTCCCGTCAGCGGCTGATGCTCGCTCAGGCCTGGCGGCACGACCCGACCTGGGACGACCTCCGGCACGTCCCGACCCTGCGTCCGGAGGAGACCGGCTCCTGGCGCAACGACCCGCTCCTGGCCCGGGAGGCCGTCCTCCGATACCTGGCCGAATGCTCCCCGGGAGATTGGTACCGTCTGGCGGACTTCGTTGCCGCCGTCAAAGAGGCCGACCCGGATTTCCAGCGGCCCAACGGCAATTACGACACCTGGTACATCCGGGACGCGGTCAGCGGGGAGTATCTGCGGGGGTTTGAGAACTGGGACCGGGTGGAAGGGGCGCTGATTCGCTACATCATCACGGGGCCGCTGGCCTGGCTGGGCGTGGTGGCGGTGACGGAGGGGGAATCGCCCCGTTTCTCCCTCACCCCCACCGGCGCGGCGTTTCTGGGACGGGCGGAACCGCCCCGGGAGCCGTCGCCGCCGCCGATGGTCATCCGGCCCGACTTCATCCTGGAGGTCCCGGCGGGACGGCGGTACGAGCGCTTCCAGGTGAGCCGCGTGGCCGAATGGCTCCGCATCGGCGACCCCTCCCTCTATCGGCTGACGCCGGCCTCGCTGGAGCGGGCCCGCCAGCAGCGCATTCCGCCGGAGCGGGTGACGGCCTTTCTGGAAGAGGCGACCGGGGGGCCGGTACCTGGGGCGCTGCGGCGAGCCCTGGAGCGCTGGGCCCAGCGGGGCCCGGAAGCCCGGCTGGAGCCGGCCGTCCTCCTGAGAGTGCAGGACGAGGCGCTGTTGCGGGAACTGGCGGCCGCGCCAGCCACCCGCCGCTACATCCGGGAAATCGTCGCCCCGACCGTCGCCCTGGTCTCCCCGGACGACGCGGAGAAACTGGCGCAGGCGCTGGTGGAACGGGGCATCCTGCCCGATTTCATCCTACCGACGTAACTGCCGCTCCACCTCCGCCAGCCGCGCATCTATCCTCTCCACCAGTCCCTCAACCCCCAGCGTATCCAGGTCTATCTGTACCGGTACCCGCAAGTCCACCGCCAGCGATGTTTCCAGTTCCACCGTCTTGCTGACCGGGATCACCACCTCCACGTGAATGGGCACGTCGGCCTGGATGGGGATGCTGATCCGCCGTTCCCCCAGGACCGGGATGTTGAGGGGCACCTCCACGTCCGTGGAGATGGGCAGGACGGTGTGGATAGGGACGGCGAACTCTTCCCGGATGGGAATCTGGGCGCTGATGGGGAACGTCTCCCGGATGTGGATGGGGACTTCCACCGTCTGGCCGGGGAGGGAGGCGAGGGCGGCTCGGGTCTGGACGACGGCTTCCAGCATGCCCCGCCGCAGCAGGGTGGCCTTGTAGTAGGTGATGCCGCCGACGGCCAGGGCCGCCAGTGAGAGGAGCAGACTGAGGGCAACCAGCAACGGGCCGATAGCGCGTCTCATGGAGTCCCTCCTGAAGGGGTCGTCAGTCGTCAGTCGGTAGTCGTCAGTTGTCCGTCGTCGGTGGTCATGATCAGGGGGATCTGGACGCCCCGGGGGCCGGTGGCCGGGTCCAGCCCCAGCATCACCGCGAAGGTGCGTCGGTCCACCCCCTCGGCGATGAGGCGGCGCAGGTGGCGGAATTTGACGAATTGCCAGCCGGCCCCCCAGGCGGCGCGGGCCAGGCGCGGGTCCCGCCGGAGTTTCTCCGCCAGCAGTTCCGCCCGGCCGCCGGGGAGGACCCAGCAGGGGCGCCCGCCGCGCGGGACGGACAGTCGGCCGGAGACGATCTCTCCCAGCGCGGCGGTGGCGGAGAGGCGGAAGAGGTAGATGTCCCGCCCTCGCTCCCGCCAGCGCACGTCCCATCCGCGCCCCCGGGCGGGTCGGTAGCGCAGCCGTCGCCCCAGTTCCTCTAATTCCCGCCGCAGCGCGTCCAGTTCCTCCGCCCGTCGGGCCGGGTCGTCCTCCTCCCGCAGGCGCCAGACCCCCCCGTCCTCCACACCGTATGAGTGCATGCAGAGGCGGACCAGCGACGGCTCCGGAGTGAGGGGCCCGTCCAGAGCCCGGTAGACGGCCAGGAGGAGGTCCTCGGTCGTCCGGGGGGAACCCTCTACCAGCAGGGAGCGGACGGTCTCCTCCACCCGGTCCGCCAGCGGCGGGTCCAGGCGGCGGGCGTCCAGGTCGGGGAGCCAGAGGAGGTCCGTCTCCAGGGTTTCCAGTTCCAGGCTCTCCCCCCCGCGCCGGACGGCCTGGGCGATTTCCCCGAAGGGCCCGTTCCACCGACGTCGGGCCAGTTCGGTGTGGACGGCGGTCATCAAAAGGAAACGGGGCGTTGGTTCGGCACGGGTCCTCAGCGTTTCCCGGACCATCCCGGCGACCGCATCGGGGGCAACTGCTTGCCTCACCTCACCCCCTGACTCCCTCCCCTCTCCCGAGCTCTGTTCGGGAGAGGGGAGGGGGTAGCGGCGCAGCCGCTGGGGGTGGGGTGCGGACCACCGCCAGACCAGACGGCATCCGACCTCGGTGCTGGCCCCCCAGCCGACCAGGTCGTATCCGGCGGCGGAGGCGGCCTGGCAGGCCGAGGCGACCAGGTTCTCGTCCGGTTCGGCGAAGAGGAGGACCAGATGCCCGTCGGGGGTCAGCAGCGGGCCGACGGCGGTCAGGGCCGCCTGAAGCGCTTCCTGGTGCCACTCCCATTCCAGCCGACGGCGGCTCAGGAGCGGGCGCAGGGCCTGGGAGGCCGGGGACTCCCAGAGCCAGCCGGCCCAGAGGGCGGAGAGGGCCCAGAAGACTCCGTCCGGGCGGTGCGGGTCGGCCAGGATGAGGGAGACGGTGCCTGGGGCCAGGTGGCGGGCGACCTCGCGGGCAGTGAGCGGGAGGAGCGTGTAGGCCGGGGTGGGGTCGGAGAGGAGTTCCTTCAGCCCGGGTGCCCGTCGGACTCTCTCCGGGGCCCACTGCGATGCCCGCGCGACGGCCTCCTCCAGCAGATACCAGACGTTCCGTTCCAGAAAGCGGGCGGGTGGGCGGAGGAGGCGGGGACGGGGCCGTTCTTCACCGTGGGGATCCAGACTGGTGGCACGGTCCATGGTCTCCAGGAGGGCCGCCTGGAGCGCCGCGCGCGCCGGTCGTTCCAGTTCCAGCCCCTCCAGCCGGATCAGGATGTCCATCAGGGCGGAGAGGTTGCGCGGGGTGTAGAGGTCCACCAGTTCTCCCGCGCGGGCGCGATGGGGGTCTCCGAGGGGCGCGACCCGGTCCAGAGCGAAGTAGTAGGCGAACCCCTTTCGGTCCAGACGGCGGGCGGCCATCATGTCCGCCTCATCGGTGGGGCCTTCCTGCGCGCGCCCGCAGCGGGGGCAGCGGACGGATTTGGCGTAGGGGTAGCGGGCCTCCCGGTCCCAGGCGAACCATTCTGCCGTCCCCTCGCCGCCGCAGGCCGGGCATCGGCTACTGTATAGGGAGAGAATGTAGCGGTGGAGAGGGATGGAGCGGCGGGAGGGGGTCTCTTTGGGCGCGTCGGCGAGGCGGGTGAAGGCGGCCCCCAGATTCGCGGGGACACCCTCCAGCCCTACTCCGGCAATGAGCAGGCCGACCGGATTGGCGTTGGTGCCGATGGCCCGGCAGCCGGCCCGGACGGCCTCTCTCAGAAAGGTCGGCCCCTGGCAGAAGAGGTCCAGCACCAGCGCGCCGGGCGGCGCAAACTGCCGGATGTAGATTTCGGCGGCGCCAGCGGGGGTGGGGGGGCGGTAGCGGGCCAGCGGCCCTTCCGCTACCTCCGGACGGCCGGGAACGAACCAGGCCAACTTTCCCATACTTTATAGTATACCACCGGTCTCCCCAGCGTTCAAACGAGGTTCGGACACGGGCTGGGACATAGGGTTTGAGGAAATCAAGCCTTGACGAAAGAGAAGAATGGGATTAGAATATGGCCCGTGGCCGGGCGGGCCTTGCCCGCTTTTTTCATTCAATTGTGGAATGGGGAGGTATGATGGCACAACTGGAACTGAGCGCTCAGGCGCGCACGTTGATCGGCAAACAGGTACGCCGTCTGCGGAGAGAAGGGTGGATTCCGGCCGTTCTATACGGTCCGGACGCGCAGAGTCGGCCGTTGCAAATTCCGGCGGCGGAAGCGGAGGCGGTCATCGGTCAGGCCGGCACCAGCCACTTGATCACCCTTTCTATCGGCGGCGAGATGTCTCCCCTTCAGGTGCTGGTGCGGGGGCTTCAGCGAGACCCGATTCGCCGAACGTTGCTCCACGTGGACTTGTACCGGGTGGAGATGGATAAGCCGATTACGATGGAAATCCCCATTGTATTGGTCGGTTCCTCCCCGGTCGTGGAGCGGCGGGAGGGCATCCTGCTGCAGGGGAAGCAGACGCTGGAGATTGAGTGTCTCCCCCGGGACCTGATAGAGGCCGTGGAGGTGGACCTGAGCAGCTTGACCGGAGTGGATCAGCAGATTACTGTGGGGGACCTGACGCTTCCTCCCACCATTCGGGTTCTGGATGACCCGGAAGAGATGGTCGTGCGGGTCACTCCGCTGGAGGTCGCCGAGGAGGTGGAGGAGGAAGCCCCCGCTCCGTCGGAGGCGGAGCCCGAACTGGTCCGCCGCCGGAAGGTGGTGGAGGAGGAAGAGGAATAAGGCTGACGGGCGCGCAGGAGTCACTGCTATGGGGGCAGGGCTTGCCCCTGCCCCATATGGGGGCGACCGCAAAGGTTGCCTCTACATTTGTTTGCGGCCGAATCCTTATGGCGGGAGAAACCTCTGCGGCGATACCGCCGCAGAGGTTCTCTATTCCCATTGCGCAAAACAGGGAATCGTGGTAAAAT
>CALDFY010000106.1 GCA_937942115.1 uncultured Anaerolineae bacterium
AAGGGCATCTCTTTGCTCAAATCCTTCGCCCGGGCCTGCAAGGAGTTTGACCTGTTGGCGGAGGGCGACCGGGTAGCGGTCGCCCTCTCCGGCGGCAAGGATAGCACCAGCCTGCTGGACCTGATGCTTCGCTACCGGGAACGGGCCGGTTTTCCCTACGATGTGGTTGCCGTCCACGTCGTGGGCACTGCCGCTGGATTCCCCGACCTGACCGGCACTCTGGCTCCCTGGCTGGAAGCGCGCGGGGTGGAGTACCGCTTCGTCCCGCTGGAGTTTCCGCCGGAGGAACCGCTGCCGCCCGATTGCTTTCGCTGTTCCTGGAATCGCCGTAAGGCCCTCTTTCTGGCCGCCGACGCCCTGGGCTGCAACAAACTGGCCCTTGGCCACCACGCCGACGACGCTGCCGTCACTGCCCTGATGAACCTGCTCTTTACCGGCCGCCTGGAGACCCTGGATCCAAAGGTGGCGTTCTTCGGCGGACGGATTACCGTCATCCGGCCGCTCATCTACATCCCGGCCAAAGACCTGGCCGCCTACGCGCGGGCCCTGGGCTTCCCCCTGGCCCCACCGTGCCCGTACGGGCGGGACACTACCCGTCAAAAAATCGTGGACTTCCTGCGCAGTTTCGGCCCTCGCCAGCAGGCCCACATCCGCGCCAACCTCTGGCGGGCTGTCACGAAGGCCGGAAGGGGCGTGCCGATGGACGGGGTTTCTTTGGAGGAGCGATGAGAACGATGGTGTTGCGTTACCCGGAGGAACTGGCTTCTGCCGTCCAGACCACACCGGAGGAACTGGAGGCGCAGATTCGGCTGATGGCGGCCCTGAAAATGTTTGAATTGGGCAAACTTTCATCGGGAAAGGCCGCCGAACTGGCCGGCCTCTCCAGAGGGGACTTCTTGGAGATGTGCGGCCGCTATCGGGTATCTGTATTCAACTACTTCCCCGAAGAACTACCGGATGAAATCGCGGCCGACGTAGAAGCCGTCCGAGAGGCTACCCATGCCCGTCGTCAGTGATACCGGGCCGCTCATCGCCCTCGCGAAGGCCGATTGCCTGGCCGTCCTGAAGGACCTCTTCGGCCAGATTCTGATCCCGCCAGCAGTCCACCGGGAGTTGATGGCGAAAAGCGGCCCGGAGGCCCAACGGCTGGACGATGCGCTGGCCGATTTCATCGTAGCAGTTCCTGCCCCACCGATCCCGCCGGAAGTGGAAAGGGCTACGACGCGGTTAGGACCGGGCGAAAGGCAGGCCATTGCTCTGGCTTATGAGCAGGGCGCGTTTTTGCTGATGGATGACCGTCAGGGGCGAAGTGCTGCGCGGCGCTTAGGACTGGCGGTCAGCGGCGTGGTGGGCGTGCTGATTCAGGCAAAGGGCGCAGGGCTCATCCGATCTGTTCGGGATGTGCTGGAGGAGATTCGGCTACAGGGCTACTGGCTATCGGATGCCGTCCTGGAGATTGCCGCCCGTCAGGCCGGAGAACCCCCCGATTAAGTCCCTTTACCCTTGTCTACTTGCCTACTTGTTGATGCGCCTCCAGCGTCTGGAACTTCAGGGCTATAAATCCTTCGCCGACCGGACGGAGTTCGTCTTCCCGACCGGCATCACGGCCATCGTCGGCCCCAACGGCTCCGGCAAGTCCAACATCGCCGACGCGATCCGCTGGGCCCTCGGCGAGCAGAGCCTCCGCCTCCTGCGCGGTAAGACCACCGAGGACATGATCTTCTCTGGCGGCGGCCGCCGGCCCCGCGCCGGGATGGCCCAGGTCCTCCTCACCCTGGATAACGGCGACGGCTGGCTCCCCGTGGACTTCGCCGAAGTGACCCTCGGCCGGCGCGCCTACCGCTCCGGCGAAAGCGAGTACCTCCTCAACGGTAACCGCGTCCGCCTGCGGGACCTGACCGACCTGCTGGCCGAAAGCGGCCTGGCCCAGCGCACCTACACCGTCATCGGCCAGGGACTGGTGGACATGGCCCTCTCCCTCCAGCCCCACGAGCGGCGCGCCCTCTTTGAAGAGGCCGCCGGTATCTCGGTGTACCGCGCCCGGCGGGAGGAGTCGGCGGCCCAACTGGATGAGACGGAGCGCAACCTGGAGCGGGTGCGCGACCTTTTGAGCGAAATCGCCCCTCGCCTGAAGCGGCTGGAAGAGCAGATGACCCGCTTTCAGGAGTACGAGCGGGTCTCTGGCTACCTGAAGCAACTCCAGCGGGCCTGGTACGGCTACCACTGGGGCCAGGCCCAGGGGCAACTGCAGCGGGCTCAGGAGCGGGCCCGCGCGGCCGAAGAAGCTCTGGCCGCCCGACAGGCCGAGGCGGAAGCCGTCGCCGCCCGGCTGGCCGACCTGCGCCGCCGCCAGACCGAACTCCGCAACGACCTGCGGGACGCCTACCGCCGCGTTGCCGACCTCCACGAGCGGATGGACGCGGCCCAACGGGAACTGGCCGCGCTGGCCGAACGCTCCCGTCTCCTGGCCGCCCGGGAGGAGGAACTGCGGGCAGAACTGGAGCCCCTCCAGGCCCAGGAGACGGCCCAGGCGGAGCGGGTGCGCGCCGCCCAGGCCCAGGAGGCGGAACTCCGGGAGCGGGTAGCCGCCCAAGAAGCCCGCGTCGCCGCAATGGAGGCGGAACTGGCCGACCTGCGCCGTCAGGTCCGGGAGCAGACGGCCCAGCGGGACCGGGTGGAGGCCGAACTGCGCGCCCTGCGGGCCCGGCGGGACGAACTGGAGGCCGCACTGGCCCAGACCCGCGCCTTGCTGGCCCGTCTGGAGGCGGAGCAGGAACTCCTGGCCCGTATGCGGGACGAGATGGCCGGCCTGGCCGAAGGGACGCGCCGCGTCCTGCAGGCCGGACTGCCCGGCGTGATCGGACTGGTGAGCGGGATTCTGCAGGTGCCGCCGGAGTGGGAGCGGGCCGTGGAGGCCGCCCTCGGCCCCTGCCTCCAGGCCGTCGTGGTGGAGGACTGGGAGACCGTCCTGGCCGCGCGCCGGGCCCTGGGCGCGGACGGGCGGGCCATCCTGCTCCCACTGGCGGCCATTGGCGGCGAAGCCGCCGGGGGAGGGGTGAGGTGGGGAGGGGTGAGGTGCGAAGACCGCTTCCGGCCCCTGGTGGAGGCCCTCCTGGGCCGGGTCTGGCTGGTGGAGGACCTGGAGGAGGCCCGCGCGCTGGCCCCGACCCTCCCGCCCGGGGGCCGGTGTGTCACCCGGGAGGGGGAAATCGTCACCGCCGAGGGGGCCGTCACCGTCGGCCGGGCCGAAGGCGGCCTGCTGGCCCGGGAGCGGGCCTGGCAGGAACTGCCGGGCCGCCTGGAGGCCGCCCGCCGAAAACGGGAGGAGCAGGAGGCGGAACTGGCCCGGGTGGCCCAGACGATGGCCGAATGGGCGGCGCGCCGCCAGGAGGCCGGCCGCGCCGCCGAAGAGGCGGCCGCCCGCCTGGCCCAGGCGGAGGCCCCTCTGGCCGGGGCCCGCACCGACCTGGCCCTGGCCCGTCAGGCGCTGGAGAACGGGCGCGGGACGCTGGCCCGCGAACAGGCCGCGCTGGACCGCCTCCGGCGGGAATTGGAGGCCCGGCGCGCCCGCCTGAGCGAACTGGCGCGGGAGCGGAAGGCGGTCGCCGAGCGGCTGGAGGCCCTCCGGCAGGAGACGGCCCGCCACGAGGCGGCGCTTCGGGAGGCCCGCGCCCGCATCGGCCCGGCGGAGGAGGAACTGAACCGCCTGGCTGCCGAGCAGGAGGCCGCCGAAGCCGACGAGCGACGCCTGGCCGCCCGCATCCGTCAGGCCGAAGAGCAATGGAACGCGGTCCGTCTGGAGGTCTCCCGCGCCCAGGACCGCCTGACCCGTCTCCAGGAGCGCATCCAGGAGGACCTGGGACTGGTGGACCTGGAGGTGCGCGGCGCCGTTCGGCTCCAGCAGCCCCTCCCGCTGGAGCCGCTGGTCACCTCTCTGCCCGTAGTGGAGGCCCTGCCGGAGGGGTTGGAGGAAGAAATCCACCGCCTCAAGGCCCGTCTGCGCCAACTGGGGCCGATCAACCCCAACGCGCCCCAGGAGTACGCTGAGGTCAACGAGCGCTACCGCTTCCTCTCCGAGCAGGTCGCCGACCTGGAGGCGGCGTCGGCCCGGCTGCGCGCCGTCATCGCCGACCTGGACCGGAGGATGGAGCAGGCGTTCCGGGAGACCTTTGAGGCCGTCGCCCAGGCCTTTGAGGAGAATTTTACCCGTCTCTTTAACGGCGGGTCGGCCCGCCTGGAACTGACCGACCCGGACGACCCGGCCCGGACCGGCGTGGACATCCTCGCCCGTCCCCCGGGCAAGCGGCTGCAGAGCCTGGCTCTCCTCTCCGGCGGCGAGCGGGCCCTCACCGCCGTCGCCCTGATTTTCGCCATACTCAAAGTCCGCCCGACCCCCTTCTGCGTCCTGGACGAGGTGGACGCGATGCTGGACGAGGCGAACGTGGCCCGCTTCCGGGATCTGCTGAAGGAACTCTCCGGGCGGACCCAGTTCATCGTCATCACCCACAACCGGGGCACCGTGGAGGCCGCCGACACCGTCTACGGCATCTCCATGGGCCCCGACGGCGTCAGCCAGGTCCTCTCCCTGCGGCTGAATGGGGTGGGGGACGCGGA
>CALDFY010000107.1 GCA_937942115.1 uncultured Anaerolineae bacterium
GCGTCAAAGGTCTCGTAGAAGTCGCCGAGGCGGAAGAAGAGGATGGCATCTGGGTGCTGGGCCTTCAGGCGCAGGTACTGCTTGCGGATGGGGGTGACGTCGTCCATAGCGCAGGGAGCAGGGCGCAGGGAGCAGGGCGCAAGGCACAGGTCGCAAGGCGCAGGGCGCAGGGAGCAGGGCGCAAGGCACAGGTCGCAAGGCGCAGGGCGCAGGGAGCAGGGCGCAAGGCACAGGTCGCAAGGCGCAGGGCGCAGGTCGCAAGGGACAAAGCCATCAGAAGCCACACCGGTCCGGAGTCACACACGGGCCGGAGGCTTGCACGATCTGTCCCACTGCGTGAAGCAGGCGGCGGAAAGAGCGGGAACGGGAGTACGCAGAATCTATATCCATTTTAGCGGTCATCCTGGGCTGATGATACGTCTCATCATACGATTCACCTTTCGGCATTTGAGCGGTTAGCCACTCCTTTACCCCGCGTTTTGCTTCTGGGTCTCCCACATATTGTATCCCCTCTGGAAGGCCATACTGACCGGCCAGGCTTTCTAATGAAGCCACGAACCAGGCTTCATATTCGCGATGGGCCAGTACAACAGCCACCGGTTTGGGCGGAGATAATTTTCGTATCCGCTCGGCCAGGCGGCAGGCCTCCTCTTTGGGACAGCCGTCATCTAGATCCAGAAGAATAAGCACACCGCTACACTTCGGCTTGAGAAGAGCAAGGCGCAAATACCTCTCCAGATTATTGGAGAGATAAGCCAGATTTCCGGCCCGTATTGGGTGATCACATTGCCAATCCGGTGCCTGGATGTGCTCTTGGATGATACGACGAACAAGGATAGGGACCGCTTTGACATCACCATGTCCCTCCACAATGGGTACAATGTAGGGCATCTTCACACTCCTGAGGGGACATCAACGGAAGCCCGCCATAGACCCTCAATCCGCAATAATTCGCCCGGCGTAAAAAGTTTTTCCCGAATCGCTTGTACCTGATCAGGCGCCAACAGGCCCACATGGGTAATTCCTTCCTCGTCCATTTCTACCACTCGCAGGTTCTCCGTGGGGATGCGTTCCAGCAAATCCGGGCTGTGGGTTGTCAACACGATCTGGGTTGTCTGACTGACCCGAAGGAAAATCCCACAAAGGGTGGCCAGAGCGCCAGGATGGATATTCAATTCCGGCTCTTCAATGGCTATCAGCGTACGGGGCGGGTCCTGGTAGAGGGCTGTCAGCAGGCCCAGGGCCCGCAGCGTGCCATCTGACTCTTGGGAGAGCGTAAAGGCAGGGCCGCCTTTCCCGTGATGGAGGCGGGTTACCAGATACCCACCGACCTCTGAGACGCTCATATCTGTGATCCCCGGCGTAATATCACCAATGGCTTCCCGAATCTTTTCCCAACCCGGCCGTTTTTCCCGTTTCAGGAACTGGAGCGTACTGGGGAGGTTGCTTCCGTCGCCCAACAGGGGTTGGGGATTTGCAGGCTTCAAAGGCGGACGGATATTCTCTGGAGCAATGTTGTAGACACCGATATTCCGAAGTGCCCATCCCACCATCAGGAACTCCGGCGCAAACGCCTGGGGAAGGTAAAGGCGAGTAGTCGGGATCCTCGTGATCTGCTCCTCCACATCCAATGTAATTTCGGCATATTGACGGAGTGCTTCCAGAGTCGGCGGAGTTACCCACCTTCCGTCTCGGATTTCATACCGATTAGAGGTCTCGCCTTCCACAGAGCACGCTTCCCGTTTGATGAAATATTCACCACCGCTCCGGCTACCTAATTCCAGGACAAAGGTGCCCCGCCAATCGGACCCTTCCATTTCCAGCCGGATCGCTATATCATAGGGGCGGCCTTTGGGCGACCAGCGGCGCAGCGCCCGAATGCCATCCCGTTTCCCGATGGCGCTATCCAGACCGAGGTTCATCGCTTCGCTGATAAACCGCAACACGTCCACAATGTTGCTCTTGCCGCTACCGTTCTGTCCCACCAATACGGTGAGGGGAGAAAACGCCAGCACGACGTCGGCCAGAGAACGGTAGTTCTGTACCTCAAGGCGGGTTATCATAAAAGCCGGTCGGCCTTCCATAGGGTTATCTCCACCTCATCCTCAAAAGATAATGCGATCTCCTCGCCGGACCCGCCGCAGTAACTCCGCGAAGCGGGTTCTCGCTTTGCAGGTTCCTACTACAGACATATTGGGACACCCCATAATAGACCGATGGGAGGACCGGTTTCATTATACGGAAGAACCCCCAACCCGTCAATCTGGGGGCCCCCCCTGCTCCGCCGGGTGGCCCGTCACCAGGGCGACGACTTCGGCGGCGGCCTCCTCCACCGGCTTGGAGGTCATGTCCACCACCGGCCAGCCGTGGCGGTGGAAGAGATCCAGCGCGTAGACGACCTCGGCCCGGACATGGTGCAGATCGGCGTATTCGCTGACTATCGGGCTGATGCGGCGCACACGGGCCTGTCGCAACTGGGCCAGCCGAACCGGCTCCACCGTCAGGCCCACCACCCGCTCCGGTGGCAGGCAGGAGAGGACGGACGGGGGATTGACGCCCAGGACGATGGGGACGTTGCCCACCAGCCAGCCCCGGTAGGCCAGGTAGACGCTGAGCGGCGTCTTGCCGGTGCGGGAGACGCCCACCAGGACAATCTCCGCATAGACCAGTTCCTCCGCATTCTGTCCGTCATCGTGGCGGAGGGCGAAGTCCACTGCCTCTATCCGCCGGTTGAAGTCCTCCATCCGGTACAGGCCGGGTTGGGCCAGCGGAGGAGCCCCCAGGAGGTCAGAGAGGCGCTCCAGGAGCGGCCCCATCAGGTCCAGCGTATGAACGTGGTGGCGGCGGCCCTCCTCAAACATCGTCTGGCGCAGGTCTGCGCTGACCAGGGTGTGGACGATGAGGGCGCGGGCCCGGGCGGCCTCCCGAACCACCTGCTGAATCCGCTCCACCGTCCGGACTTCCCCGAACCGGCGGACCTCCACTTCCTGGGGGAACTGGGTCAGCGCGGCGCGGATGACCCGCTCCGCCGTCGTGCCGGTGCCGTCGGAAACCGCAAAGATGATACAGGGATGGGACGACCGGGCCGTCATGCTGTCACGACTTCCACCCGCAGCGCGGCAAGGACATCGGCGATGGGGTTGATGACGGTGGCGGCCTCGGAACCGGCGAAGAGCAGGCCGACCACCCGCCGATCCCCGTCCAGGACGGCGGAGCCGGAATCCCCGGGTTGGCTCATCGGCGAGGCGATCAGTTGCCCCTCAAAGAGGGCTGAGGGGCCGTAGTAGTCAATCCGCACCGTGGCGTCAATCTGGGTGATCGTGCCGGTGGTGTGGCCGGTCGTTCGGCCGCTTTTCTGCACTTGCGTGCCCAGGGTGGCCTCTCCAACGCCGGTGGGGACGCCAATACTCAGGATGTCCGGGGAGACCATGTCGGCGCTCAGCGGGCGGGCCAGCGCCGCGTCCACCCGGTTCACCCCCGGCGTCTGCCGGACCGGCTCCAGGCGGTGCCGGGAGCCGGTCAGTTCGGCCAGGGTGTTCAGGCCGGCCGCCAGGAGGGTGGCGATGCGGCACTCCGGCTCGGCGGTGCCGAAGTCCAGCGGGATGAACTCCTCCAGTGCGGCCACGGCATCTATCCCCGTCCCGCCGTCCGCCGGTCCGGGCTGGAGAATCGGATCCCCGGGTTTGCCCTTGTTGACGTCCGCCAGAACGTGGTTGTTGGAGAGGATGAAGAGGTCGTTTCCCCGCCGCACCAGGCAGCCGAACGTCCCGGCGGTGATGTGGATGTGGCCGATGGAGACACCCGCCGGCACCACCGGGCGCCAGCGGTCGCGCGGGCTCCCAAAGGCCCGCAGCACCCCCAGTTCTACCACGTCGGTGGGGACCCCCTCCACCTGGGCAGGGATGAGGTCTTCTGCCGCCAGGGCGGACGGGTGGACCTTGTGGGTGACGGAGACAACGAGGCTCAGTTCGTCGGTCTGCACTCCCTCCCGGACCTTGTAGCCGATGCCGCAGCCCACAACGTTGCGGCGGGCGAAGAGGTCGGGCAGATACCGCTGCTTCAGGGCCGCAATCTGGGCGATGTAGGACTCCATGAGGCCTCCTTGGGGTGTGGGGATTTTTGTGTCGGCAGCGGAGCCCCCGACACAAAAATTATCTTCTAAAATACCAGTCCAGTATCTCCTGCGCCACCGGCACCGCCGCCGTGGAGCCCTCGCCGCCGTTGTAGATGAAGACGATGAGGGCGATCTCGGGGTTCTCCACGGGCGCGTAGGCCATAAACCAGGCGTGGGTCGGCTGGGCGAAGCCCTCCCGACAGATGCCCATCTGGCGAGCGATATCGTCGCAGAACTGGGCGGTGCCGGTCTTACCGGCCACCCGGACCCCGGCCACCTGCGCACGGGTCGCCGTGCCGTAGGCAACGGCCCCCTCCAGCCCCTGGTGGATAAGGCTCCAGTTCTCCGCCGAGATGGGCAGGGTGCGGATGATTTCGGGCCGGAAGGGCCGGACGACGTTCCCCGCCGCGTCGGTGATGTGGTGGACGATGCGCGGGCGGTAGAGGGTGCCGCCGTTCGCCGTTGCCGCCATCACGTTCAGCATCTGCAGCGGCGTCACCAGCAAGTAGCCCTGGCCGATGGAGAGGTTGTAGGTATCGCCGGTGGACCAGTTCTCCCCAATCGTCAGCCGCTTCCAGCGGGCGGTGGGGACCAGCCCCGGCGCCTCCTGTTCCAGTTCAATCCCCGTCGGTTCCCCCAGGCCGAAGAGTTGAGCGTACCGGACCATGCGGTCCAGCCCCAGCCCCACAAACCGCTCGTACCCTCCGCCAACCTGGTAAAAGAAAATGTCGCAGGAGAACGCCAGGCCGTGGACGATGTCCAGCCAGCCGTGGCCGGACCGTTTCCAGCAGTAGAACGGTTGGGCCCGCTCGGGGTCGTTAGGATAGTACTTGTTGGGGAGCATAATGGTGCCGGGGCAGTTCAGGCGGGTGCGCGCCGTCACCACCCCCTCCTGCAGCGCGGCCGCCGCCGGGATAATCTTGAAGATGGACCCGGGCGGCAACTGGTCGGCAATGGCGTGGTTGAGCAGGGGACGGTGGGGGTCTTCCAGCAGGCGTTGATACTCCTCCAGCGAGATGCCCTCGGCGAAGAGGTTGTTATCGTAGGTGGGCAGGCTGACCATAGCCAGAATCTCGCCGGTCTGCGGGTTCATGGCGATAACCACGCCCCGGCGGGAGTTGACCCGGTCCATTCCCTTCTGGAGCGCCTGCTGGGCCACCCGCTGCAGTTCCAGGTCTATGGTCAGGTAGACGTTGTGGCCGGGGGTCGGCGGGATTTCGTCCCCCAGCACCCGCACCGCCCGGCCCAGGATGTCCGTCTCCTGGTAGCGCTGGCCGGGGGTGCCCCGCAGCCAGGACTCAAAGGTCATCTCCACCCCGGCATAACCGATGCGGTCGGTGGCGGGGTCGTAGCCCCGGTCGGTGTATTCTTTCGCCTTCTCCGCCGGGATGGCCCCCAGATAGCCCACCAGTTGGGAGACCAGGGAGCCGTAGGGGTACTGGCGCCGGGAGACGACGTCCACCCGGACGCCGGGGAAGGCGAACTCCTGCCCCTGGGCAATGATGAGCGCCACTTTTCGGTCCACGTTGGTGGCGACGATCAGGGGGTCGTAGGGAGCGTAGGCGACGGACCCGGCGTCCAGTACCCGCTCCACCCGTTCCCGCAGGCCGGGCTGGGGGCCGCTGCTGCTGTAGGGGATGCCCAGCAGGGCCGCCAGGCGGCGCAGTTCCGTCTCCCGTTGCAGGTCGTCCTCCGGCAGGTAGGCCGGGATGATGACGACCTGGAAGGCAGGGACGTTGCGGACCAGCGGCTCCCCGTCCCGGCTGTAGATGAGGCCGCGCGGGGCCGGCAGGGAGACTAGTTCAGTCCGTTGCTGTTGCGCCCGGGCGATCCACTGTTCCGTCTCCACGACCTGCAGGCGGTAGAGGCGCAGGGCGTAGACCGTCAGCACCAGGGGCAGGACCAGTCCCAGCAGGAGCAGACGGGGCGCGGTGAAGAGGAGCGCCAGCCGCCGCAGCGGCCCGCGCGCCGGGAGAACCGGGGGTTTCTCGTTTTTGCGGGTTGTCTGCGAACTCCGTGCCATCGGGAGAATCGGGAGAATCGGGAGAATCAGAAGAATCAGAAGAATCAGGAGAATCAGAAGAGTCGCTGATTTTTCTGATTCTGCGATTCTAAAACGTGAGACCTTCCGGGCGAGTGCGGCGGTCCAGCCAGGAGAGGGGTTGGTAAATGAGCGGCGCCAGCAGTCCGTTCAGGAGGGCAGAGGGTCCGGCGATATGGGAGAGGGCGTACGGCCAGTCCACCAGGTAACCCGTTGCGGTCATCACCAGGAGCAAGACGATGTGGGAGAGGAAACAGGCCACCAGCACCAGCAGCATCAACTGGAACGCGGTGGAGCCCAGTTCCCGCCCCCACTGCTGCCCGACCAGCAGCGCGGCGGCCAGCAGGGCCAGGGCGAGGCCGCCGAAGGGTCCGCCGGAGAGGGCATCCAGCAGCAGCCCGCCGATGAAGGCCCAGACGGCGCCCTCTATCGGGCCGCGCAGGAAAGCCCAGACGGCGACCAGCAGGAAGACCAGGTCCGGCCGGGCGCCGAATAGAGAAACCCCGGCCAGGGTGGTGCTCTGGGCCAGCGCGGCCACTGTCAGCAGGGGCAGGACGACGTAGAGGCTTAAAATGGCTTCCTCCGCGGCGTTATTCTTTCCGCATGATCAGCAGAAACTCAGATTGAATCCCCTCCGGATTCTTGTTTTTACGGCCTCTGAAGAGTTGGCGATTCTTGATCCGGTCCTCGTATACCTTGACAAACTGAAAGCCCCGTTCTCCGAAGTACTCGCTCATGATCCGCCACGTCTGCACTTCAAACTCATCCACATTGGGGTTGCCCACGAAGATGCACATCACTCCTCCCGGGGTGAGGAGATGGGCCGCGTTTTCCAGTCCGTGAAGGGTATAATAGAAATACGAATCCAGCATGGCCCGCAGGTCATCCCGATGGAGAAGATGACGCACCTCCTCCAGCGTCGGGGTAGAAACGACTCCTTCCGCTTTCCGGTAAGGGATTTCCAGACGGCTCAGGCGCCGGATTTCCTCTTCTGAATAGCCCAGCCAGGCCAGATCCAGTTTGAACGTTCGGATGTACTCCTGTGCTTGGAGATAGGGCGGGGAAGTAATCACTGCCGTAAACCTGTGGGGTGGAATGCCCCGCCAGGCTTCCGGGTCGGCGGAATCCACCCCTCCCCGATATATGACTTCACCGGACTCAGCCTGAAGGCGCCGTGCCAGCCGTTGGAGCCGGCTCAATGTGTCAAAAGCGGTCTCGTCAATCAGTTGGTCCAATCGGGCCTTCCAATCTCCCTGTAATAGCCTCTCCATTTCGGCCCGTTTGGCTTTGGACTTGAACAGTTTCGGGGCTCTATGTTCTGCGTGGGAGAAGTGCTTGCTGGCCTTCAACAAGGCAACCTCAATCATCCGGGCATAGATGGAATCCCCCTGAACCTTCACCCACCCCCAATAGCGGCTCAAAACCTGGAGAACATCCGGATCATACCAGTAATCAATGTTGGAAAGAGCCGGTCGGAACTCGGAGCCATTCGCAGCCTGGCGCATATCATCCAGGGCCTGTTGCAGAGCGGCAGGATCCGCATCATAGTGGAAAAGGATTTTCACAGGCACGATGTGATTGAGGATCGGATTGAGGTCCAGCAGCAGCGCGTTCCGCCCCATCAAGACCGCTTCTAACCCAACGGTGGCCGAGCCGGCAAATGGGTCTATCACCCAGTCCCCCCGCGCAGTGTATTCTTTCAGACAGAATCTCGGAACCTGAGGGATAAACTTGGCGGGGTAGTAGAAAAGCCCGTGTGTCAGGTAATTGGTGTCCGTGATTTCAGGCGCCAGCGCGCGAAAACTGACCAAATGAGGCTCACCCGATGACACAGGAGAAGCAGCGGCTTCAAATAGAGGCAATTGATAGGGCCAGGAGAGCGCTCCTCTATCTGCCAGGCTGGTGCTTCCCTGACCTCCCAATGGGAAACAATATTTTTCACAAATAGCATACAGGAAGAGCAGATCACGAAGGTATAACGCTTGATCCGCAGGCGCTTTGACAGGCAATGTATCCTCTCTCCAGGCCCCAATGAGCTTCCCGACAGTATCCTCTATCAACGCCTGTAACTCGTTGTAAGTGCGAAATTCCAGTTCAACGCCCAGCTCTATGCACTTGCTCCGCAGCAGGTGAATATTGGAGATTCCCCTCAGTGCCTGGAGCTCCAATTCCACAGAAGCAACCGAATAGGCTACCCAGAGATCATCCCATTCCTCCAGCCGGTGCACCCACCAGGAAAGCTTTTGGGAAGCATCGGAGTTCGGCTCCGGATCCCATTGAGCCAGTGCCTTCACAATCTGGTCCGACCCATAAGCCAGCTGCAAGCGAATGTTGGGCGTGATGTTCGCTCCCTCTCCGATCTCTTCCGTTAAATTCTCAAAATTGTAGCGAAGTCCCTCCAGGTCCTGTAGCGAAGCACGGATTTTGTTGATAGTTGAACTTCGCTGCTGGGACTCCCGGGGGTCCCAGATTCCAATTAAGTATGCAGTCGGCACAGAAGGTTCTACCCCTCCGCGAATCAGTTCTTTGAGCGTATCCGCCAGAGACCCTTTGGCCGTTGTCCCGCCGGTATCATCCCTGGAGCGGAGTTGGATGAGGAGTAGCCGGGTATGCCCCCTTGTCGCACCGATGACATCAATATCACTTTTAGGGACGACATGGAATATTTGCCGCAGGAGGGTCTGAGCCTCTTTCCTCTCCAGCACCTGGAAACTGGTACATTGGGGAAGAGCTCTCTTCAGCAACTCTTCCAGTACTTTCCCCTGCCGTGCCCGATATGAACTGTGAAACCACTGCTGAAACGCAAACATCAGCGTGTAGTAATCGGCCAGCCGGTAGTCTCGCAGAGCAAAAGCACGGGTGATGCCTGCCGCGAACTCCTTCACCAGATCCAGGTCTTCCCGGAGGGCCCGAAACTCTTCCCGAAAAAGTCGGCAGGCGATCTCCCTCGCCAGGCTCAGAGGGCTGTGCAGAACCTCCCGAATCACATCCAACTCCGGATCGTCATCCAGGAGCAAAAAGACTCGAGGTTGATGTGCAAACCCCATTTTCTCCCCTACTCCCCCGGCTCCTCCTGCACCAGGGGCTGGAATGACTGGACCACCAGGGTCAGTTCTACCCGACGGTAGTCCACCGCCGGATTGACGATGGCTTCCTGGAAGAGGGCGAAGTCCTGCTTCACCACCTGGACGACCTGTCCCAGGACCAGGCCCCGGGGGAACGCGCCCCCCAGGCCGGAGGTGAGCACGATGTCCCCCACCTGGACGGTATCTTCCTGGGGGATGTAGAGCATGCGCAGGGAGCCGTCAGCCTGGCCCACGACCAGGCCCGTGGCGCGGGACTGCTGGAGAATGGCGGCGACGCTGTGGCCGGTGTCGGTGACCAGCCGGACCTTGCTGGTGTGGAACCCGGTCTCCACTACCCGCCCCACCAGGACGGCGCCGCCGGTGACCACCGGCATCCCCACCGAAACCCCGTCGGCCTGCCCGACGTTGATGGTGATGGTGCGCAGGTACGGGTTGGGCTCCTGCCCCACCACCTCGCCGCAGGGGGCGTGGATGCAGGCCGACCGCCCCACCACGTCCGCCCCCAGGAAGGCCCAGGTGGGATTGGCCTGCACAAACCCCAGAAGCCTGCGCAACTGCACCACTTCCGCCTCGTACTCCCGCAGGCGGACGTTCTCAATGGTGAGTGTATTGACCTGCTCCTCCAGTTCCGCCACGCGGGCGCGCAGTGCACGCACTTCGCGGACGGTCTGGGAGAGGTCGCCGATATTGCGGACCAGTGCGGTGGTGGCCCGCTGGAGAGGGGCCAGGACAACCTGCAAGCCCTGTTCCACCGGGGCCAGAATGCGGGTTTCGTGGAGGGCCAGGAACAGGATGGAAAGGATGAGGAACGTCAGAGGGAGCCACGAACGCCAGGTCCTGCGCCGCACCGAACCTCCCCCCTCAGAAGGTCAGGAGACCAGTTCTGTCCCCCGGCGGTCGGTGGCCATCACGACCTTCCGCAGCAGGTCCACATTCTCCAGCACCATCCCGGCCCCCCGGGCCACGCACGTCATCGCGTCCTGCGCCACCCACGCCCGGATGTGCGTCTCTTGAGTGACCCGCTCGGCCAGCCCCTTCAACAACGCGCCCCCGCCGGTCAGACAAATCCCGATGTCCATCAGGTCGGCGACCAGTTCCGGCGGCGTATCGTCCAGCGTATCCCGGATCAGGTCCACGATGAGGCCCACAGACGCAGAAAGGGCCTCCCGAATCTCTATGCTGCTGACCTCCACTGCCTCGGGCAGGCCGGTGACCAGGTTGCGGCCCCGCAGCAGCATCGTCTTCTCTTCGGGGAGGGGGTAGGCGGAACCGATGGCGATTTTGACCCGCTCGGCGGTCTGCTCGCCGATCATCAGGTTGTATTTCTGACGGGCGTACTGGATGATGTCCTCATCCATCTCGTCCCCAGCGACCCGGATGGAGCCGCTGACGACAATGCCGCCCATCGCGAAGACGGCGACCTCGGTGGTGCCCCCACCGATGTCCACCACAATGCTCCCCCGGGATTCGGTTACCGGGAGGCCGGCGCCGATGGCGGCGGCCATCGGCTCCTCTATCAGGTAGGCCTCCCGGGCTCCGGCGGCAATGGCGGCATCGTAGACGGCCCGCCGCTCCACCTCGGTGACCCCGCTGGGGATGCCCACCACGACCCGGGGGCGGGGGAAGGGAGTAAACATGTGCTGATGGGCCTTCTTGATGAAATAATCCAGCATGGCCTGGGTCACCTCAAATTCGGAGATGACCCCGTCTCGCAGCGGGCGGATGGCGACGATATTGGCCGGCGTCCGCCCGACCATCTCTTTCGCTTCGGCGCCGATAGAGAGAACCTGACGGCTATCCCGCTCAATGGCTACCCACGAGGGCTCATTGATGACGATCCCTTTCCCCCGGACATAGACCAGGGTGTTCGCTGTGCCCAGGTCAATACCAATATCCAGGGAAAAGAGGCCCAGCAGCGCGTCTATCGGATTCCACAGCGGCATTTCTTCACCTGAATTTCGGGTTTCACTGTGAATGGCCTAACCAGAACGATTATACCACAAATTGGGGCTTTGGGTAGTGGAGACGATGTTTGAACCACTTGACAGAACCCTGGCCTTGTGATAAAACCTCTTTGCGGTTTCACTTTCGCCGCCCAGGAGTGCCCTTTGTTTCAGGAACTGCTCGTCGTGACCGATAACCCCGGCAAGAAACGGGAATATCAGGCCCTGCTGGCCTCCCTTCCCGTCCCCATCCGGTTCCCTTCCGACCTGGGATACCGGATAGACGTTCGGGAGGACGGGGCGACCTACACCGAGAACGCCACCCACAAGGCCCGGGCCGGCGTCCAGGTCTCCGGTCTCCTCTCCCTGGCCGACGACTCCGGCCTGGAGGTGGACGCGCTGGGCGGTGCCCCGGGCGTCCGCTCCGCCCGCTACACCCCGGGCACCGACGCCGACCGCATTGCGGCCCTGCTGGTTCACCTGGACGGCGTCCCCTGGGAACGGCGCACCGCCCGCTTCCGCTGCGTCATCGCTATCGCGACCCCGGAAGGAGACCTCTATACCGCCGAGGGAACCTGCGAGGGATTCATCGCCACCACGCCTGCCGGGACCGGCGGCTTCGGCTACGACCCGGTCTTCTACCTCCCCGAGTTCGGCTGCACGATGGCCCAACTTCCGCCAGAGGTGAAGAACCGGATAAGCCATCGGGCGCGCGCGGTACAGGCCGCGCTGCCGATCTTACAGCAATTATTAAAAAGACGCAGATAAACGCAGAATGCGCAGATCCTTCATGGGATTTATCTGCGCCCATCTGCGTCCGGTAGCCCTGCATTGAATCGTGGTAAGGCGTAGGGCGGCCTTTCAGCCCAATGGTGCGAACATTTGGGGGTTTTAAGGAATGCCGTATACCGGCAAGAAGGCCCCTTTTGCCCCCATCCCCCTTTATCCCCCCTCCCCCATCGCTGCGCTTGGGGGAGGGGGAAGGAATGGGGGTTTTGCGGCAGCCTTCGGCCGCCGCAAAACCCCGCCCTCACCCCCGGCCCCTCTCCCGAACGAAGTCCGGGAGAGGGGAGGGGCCGGGGGCTCACAAGTGTAGGTTTTTTCGCGCCCCTCTCGTTCTGGGCGGGCGGCGGGCTTCTTTGCCCCTCACCCCCCTTGCCCCCCTCTCCCCATCGCTCCGCTCTGGGGAAAGGGGGGTGAAGAAAGGGGATTTTTG
>CALDFY010000108.1 GCA_937942115.1 uncultured Anaerolineae bacterium
GCGGCGGCCAAAGGGCTGAAATCGTATACGACGCTGACCCTCTTCATCATGCTTTATCCGATGATGATCGGCCTGCGGATTGAAGAAGTGGGCAAGGCGATGATGAACCTGAAACTCGTCAGCCTTTCCATGTTCGTCAACTTTGTCATCTCACCCCTGCTGGCGGCGGGGCTGGCGTATCTGTTCCTGCACAGCCGCCCCGATTTCGCCGTCGGCCTGATCCTGACCGGCACCGTCCCCTGCGCGGGGATGGTCGCCGCTTGGACGGGCTACGCTAATGGCAATGTGGCGCTGGCGCTGGTGATCGTGGCGCTCAGTCTGCTGGTGAGCATTATCATGATTCCCGTCTGGATGCCGATTTTGGCGGGCGTTTATGTGCAGGTTGACGCCTGGGGCATGTTCAAGGAGATTCTGCTGGTGGTCGTGGTGCCGCTTATCCTGGGCGACCTGACGCGCCGCGCCATCATCCGCATCTGGGGAGAGGAGAGATTCAAAGAGCTTAGGCCGATCCTGCCCGGCATTTCTATGCTGGGCATGTATCTCATCGTCTTCATTTCAATGGCACTGGAAGCCGATAACGTCCTGCACAACCCGCAGTATTTCCTCATCGTTCTCATCCCGCTGAGCGTTCTGTATGCAGTCCTATTCAGTGGCGCGGTAGGGATGGCGCGGCTGGCAAAGTTCAACTACGAGGATACGATTGCCTTCGCCTACAGCACGGCAGGCAAGAACATCTCCATCGCCCTGGCGCTGGCGACCATCTTCTTCGGCCCGCTGACGGTGCTGGTGCTGGCGCTCAAACCGGTCATCCAGATTGCCTTTATGGCGACCTTCCTGCGGCTGTCGGGCAGGCTGACCCAGTGGTTCGCCCCCGCGCCGCATCCCGTTACGTCCCAATTCAAGATGGGGCGCACGCGCTGATCGTGGTGGCACTCGGGTGGGAAGCGCCTTTTGAAAAACCGCAAAGGTCGCAAAGAGCGCAAAGAAATCTGCACTCCTGGCGATTCAAACCGTCCCAACCGCACAGGTAGGGAGGATTTGCCGGTGATTTCAGAAATTACCGAACAGGAGACGTAAATGAAATCTGAAAACCCAAGCAAAATCGGCGAAAGCCTGACCGCCTTCGGAGAAGAATTCGGCAAGGTGCTGGACCCGGTAGCCTTTTTGAACGAAAAGGACCCAGAACTGTGCGCCGCCTTCCTGCGGCTGCACGAACGGACGCTGAATGAGGGCGCCGTGTCCAAGAAGCACAAGTTCCTCATCCACGCGGCGATCACCGCCGCTCAGCATGACTTTGAGGCGACCGTTATGCACATTACCGGCGCGTTGCACGCCGGGGCCAGCGAACAGGAACTCCTGGAAACGGCCTTCACCATTATCCCGGTGGCCGGCATGCCGGCTTTCGCTGTCTTCCTGAGAGCCTGGAAGCAGGCGCAAGGTTAAGGAGAAAACAAAACATGGCCACAGAAAAACAGATTTTGGAAGCATTGGCCGGGGTGATGGACCCCGAATTGAAACGCAGTCTGGTGGAGTTGGGGATGGTGCGCGATGTGCGCATCCAGGACGACAAGGTGTCCTTCACCCTGGCGCTGACCGTTCCTGAATGCCCGCTGAGGGACCAGATTGTCGCCGAGGCCCGGGCGGCCGTACTGGCCCTGGACGGCGTCCGGGAGGTGCAGATTCACCTGACGGAGATGACGGACGAGGAGAGACGCCAGATCGGCCTCGGCGGGATAGATCAGCCCGGCGTGGCCGAGCGGTTCAATCGCATTCGCCGCGTGGTGGCTGTGATGAGCGGTAAGGGCGGCGTGGGGAAGTCCCTGGTCAGCGCGCTTCTGGCCGTGGCCCTGCGCCAGAAGGGACATCAGGTGGGCATCCTGGATGCCGACATCACCGGCCCCAGCATCCCCAAGATGTTCGGGCTACGCGGCGCACCGCCGATGGGACCGGTGGGCATCCTGCCGGCCGGAACCAGAACCGGCATCAAGGTGATGTCCATCAACCTGTTGCTGCCCGCCGATGACGAGGCCGTTATCTGGCGGGGGCCGCTCATCAGCACGGCCATCCGGCAATTCTGGGGCGATGTCCTCTGGGGCGACCTGGACTGGCTGGTGGTGGACCTGCCGCCCGGCACCTCCGACGCCGCGCTGACGGTGATGCAGTCGCTGCCGCTCTCCGGAGTGGTGCTGGTCAGTTCGCCTCAGGACCTGGCGGAGATGGTCGTGCGCAAGGCGGCCCGCATGGCGATGGTGATGCAGGTGCCCCTCCTGGGCCTGGTGGAAAATATGAGTTACTTTGTCTGCCCGGATAGCGGCCGGCGGTACGACATCTTCGGCCCCAGCCACGGGGAGGAGATGGCCCGGCGACTGGGCGTGCCCTTCTTGGGGCGGCTGCCCCTGGACCCGCGCATCTCGGAGTTGTGCGACGCCGGTCACATTGAGCAGTATGCGACGGAGGCTTTTGAGCCCGTCGTGCGCTCTCTGGAGCAGAGGGCCCCCGAGCCGCGCCTCTCGCCGCTGCAGCCGAAATCGTGACCCGCATCTGGAGGTCGGCGAAATGGATGCGAAAAGTGCTGTGCTACCCGGAATAGGGCTCTTTGCCTGCTTCAGCGGCGCGTCCAACACTGGATCGCTGACCGGCCTGGCCGCCCTGGAGGTGGTGAGGCGGCTGGGCAAGGATCGGGTGGGCATCTGTTCCCTCCCGGCCATCCTGAACCAGGTCCCCCGCCAGTCTGCTCTGGTGGAGAGGATCGGCAAGATTGTCGTAGTAGATGGCTGTCACAACGCCTGCGCCCGGCAGTTGCTGGCCGGTGCCGGCATTCAGGCGGATGCGTACCTGAACCTGGAGGAAGACCTGGGGATCGCCAAGGAAGGCCCCTTCACCAGTCTTGAGTTCACCCAGCAGGAGGTCCAAAGGGTGGCCGATGCGTTGGTTGCGCTCATAGAGGCTGAGGAGTGGAGGGTGAGCGAGGAGGATCGGTGATGATTGAGCGAGTGCGCAAACGGCTCGCGGCATCCACGGCCAAATGGTGGCTTTCTTTTGGGGCTCTCCTGGGGGTGGGACTGTTGCCCTGCCCGGATTGCGGTGCGCCGATGATCCTGCACTTCTGGCCGCTGGCGGCGATGATGCTGGCCCTGCGGGCTGTGAAGCGCCGCCACCGAGAGAGGCCGCCGGTGCCTGATCAGACAGATTTCGCATATTAAGGAGAGAACCGAATGGCCGTCTGTTGGGTGAAAGCAGGCGAATGCGGGCAGGAGACCAGCATCGCCGCGCGCCGGGTCAGCCCGACCAGGGTGGTGTTTGAGATCACCTCCACCTGCGAGCACATCCAGGCCCTGGCCGACGCGCTGGGCGAGGTGGACGTGGCGCACGACATGTCCTGCCCCCTGAACGAGACGCGGGTCTATACCCTGGCCACGGAGCACGTCTGCCGCAACAGTTGCATCGTGCCCGCCGCCATCCTGAAAGCGATGGAAGTCGCTGCTGGCATCTTCCTGCCGGGCGACTGCCACATTGAGTTTGTAGAAGGAGCCATTTAAAGAACGCCTGCACGGACGCTGGTCTGAAAAGTCGCTCGTCGTGAGGCACGGAACGAAGTGGAGTGCCGTTTTGGCCCGCTGGAACGCCCCTCCGCTTCGCTTCGTGGCTGACTACGAACATCTCTTTTCCTCGTTCCGGATTTTTCAGATCCGCTCTGAGAGGCTGTGCTCCCTGGGGTGAAATGAGTGAGATGGGATTGCCCCAGCCGTTGACGCTGCTGGCTATCTTCGCCCACCCCGACGATGAGTCCTTCCGCCCCGGCGGGACGCTGGCGCTGCTGGCCCGCCGGGGGGTACGGGTGCAGGTGCTCACCGCCACGCGCGGCGAGGGCGGCTCCTGCGGCGACCCGCCGCTCTGTACGCCGGAGGAACTGCCTGCCGTGCGCGAGGCTGAACTGCGCTGTGCCTGCGCCGCGCTGGGCCTGGAGCCGCCCCGTCTCCTGGACTACCGCGACGGGACGCTGGCCGAGGTGGACGCGGAGGGGCTGACCGCCGCCATTCTCCACGTGGTGCGGGAGGTGCGCCCCCAGGTGATGCTGACCTTCGGGCCGGAGGGGCTGTCGGGCCATCCCGACCACGTCACGGTGGGCCGGTGCGCGGCGGAGGCGTTTCGCCGCGCCGGCGACGTGGCCGCCCTGTATACCGTGGCCGTGCCGGCATCCATCGCCGCGCGGCTGGAGCCGCTAAAATTGGAGTGTCTCCGCTCCGTGCCCGATGAGGAAATCTCTCTGGTGGTAGACGTGACGGAAGTCTGGGAGCAGAAGATGGCCGCCATCCGCTGCCACGCCACCCAGCTGAGTTCGTCGCCGATCGTATGGGCGCCGGAGGAGTATCGGCGGCTGTTCCTCGGGACGGAACACTTCGTCCGCGTCGCCGTCCGGGAGCCGGAGCGGGACTTCCTGGGCACGGTTCTGAAAGAGTATCTGCGATGCCCGACGTGATCCAGGTTGCCCAATTGACCAAACACTACCCGGGGGCGCGGGGCGCACCGCCCGTCCGCGCTGTGGACGGCATAGAGTTCGCCGTGCGTAAGGGTGAAGTCTTTGGCTTTTTGGGACCCAACGGCGCCGGCAAGACGACGACGGTGCGCATGCTCACCGGCCTGACCCGCCCCACCGCCGGCAGTGCCCGCATCCTGGGCTTCGACTTGGCGACCGAGGTGACGCAGATCAAGAAGCGCATCGGCGTCGTGCCGGAGACCTCCAACCTGTACGACGAACTTTCGGCCTTTGACAACCTGGTCTTTTCCATGCAGTTGTACGGCGTGCCGCGCCGCGAGCGTCGGGCGCGCGCCGAGGAACTGCTGGCCCGCTTTCGCCTGAGTGAGAAGCGGGACGTGCCCTTCGCTCAACTCTCGCGGGGGATGAAACGGGCGCTGACGGTCGCTGCTGCGCTGGCCCACCGCCCGCCGCTCCTGTTCCTGGACGAGCCGACCACCGGGCTGGACGTGATGAGCGCACGCAGCCTGCGGGGGATGATCGCCGACCTGCGCCGGGAAGGGGTGACGGTCTTTCTGACCACCCACTACCTGGAAGAGGCGGAGCGGTTGTGCGACCGCATCGCTCTCATTGTCCAGGGGCGCATCGTGGCGCTGGACACGGTGGATGGGCTGAAGGCGCGCCTGCCGGCCCGCCCGGCGGTGGAGGCGACCCTGGCCGATGGAAATGGTCGGATAGCGATGCTTCGCTTTGAGGGGCGCAGCGTGGAGGAGGCGACGCAGGCAGCGCTGGCCCAGGCAGCCGCCGAAGGCCGACAGGTTGTGGCTCTCAACACCCCCCGCCCGACGCTGGAGGATGTCTTCGTCTACCTCACCGGCCTGAGCGCCGAGGTGATGCTGGCGGAGAAGGGGAAAACGTAACACGCAACACGGAACACGCGCTGCGTGTTCCCTGTTCCGTGCGAGGAGGAGTTGGGTGTGGCGTGACGACCTGCGCGGGATGTTCTATATCGCCCTGAAGGACCTGCGGGCCTACTATCTCAAGCCGCCCAACATCAGTTGGGGCATTCTCTTCCCCTTTGCTTTTGTCCTGGCCTTTGCCATCCGTAATCCGGGCGAGTTGCGGGACCTGGTGCCGGGGCTTCTGGCACTGACCCTGCTGTTTGGCACCAGTTCAATGGAAGCCATCGTCATCGTCTTTGAGCGGCGCACGGGCGCGCTGGAGCGGCTGTTGCTGGCCCCGCTGCGGCTGTCGGCGCTGCTGGCGGGGAAACTGCTGGGCGGTATGGCCTTCGGGCTGACGGTGACAGCGGCGGTGCTGGCCATCGCCCTGGCGGCCTTCGGCGTCGGTTCCGTCAACTGGCCGTTGCTGATCCTGGCGCTGCTCCTGTCGGCGGCGGCCTTCTCGGCGCTGGGGGCGTTCGTCTCAGTGGCGGTGCGCGAGGTCTTTGAGGCTCAGACCCTGGCCAATTTCATCCGCTTCCCCATGATGTTCCTGGGCGGCATCTTCGTGCCGCTTGGCTCAATGTCGCCTGCTTTGCGGGTCGTGGCCTGTCTTCTGCCGCTGACCTACGCGGTGGAGGCGTTGCGGGCGGCAATGGACGGGCGGGTCACATCCGCAACGGCGCTTGACCTGGCCGTGTTGGCGGCGTTCGCGGTGGTGCTCTTCGGAGCGGCGGTGCGCACGCTGGCCCGACATATAGAGTAAAGATGGATTTTCTGGACCGGCTCTCAAGAGGCCGGCTCCACACGCGCGGTATCGGCGCGTGGCCGACGTCTATATCAACACGAAATCCATGTCTGACCAAGATCGCCGTTTTGATCCCAAAAATCATGCTTCACTGAGCAGCGCCGGGCGCGAAGCCCGCTGGCAGCCGGCGCGCCTGTTGGGAAGTCTGGGCATTCAACCGTCACAAGCCGTGCTGGATATGGGCTGCGGGCCTGGCTTTTGGACGTTGCCGCTGGCAGAAATCGTTGGGGCAGAGGGCATCGTCTGGGCACTGGATGTCAGTCCGGAGATGCTGGACGCGCTGGCGCAGCGCCATCCGCCCGCGCAGGTGCACGCGCTTCTCTCCGAGTTGCCCCGGATTAACCTGCCCGACGCCAGCGTGGATTGGATTTGGGGTGCGTTCGTTGTCCATGAAGTAGGATCACTGGCGGATTTAGTCAAAGAGATGCGGCGCGTCCTGCGCCCCGGCGGACGAATCGGTGTGCTGGATTGGCGTCCCGACGCGGTTCACGATGACGGGCCGCCGCGTCACCATCGCCTGGACCCGGAAACTATCCGTCGTGCCCTGCGCGAAGGGGGTTTTCGCCTGCTGCCCACCGCATGGGAGCACGAAGATGCTTATCTCATCCTGGCAGTGCTGGAATGACAAAATCTACAGCAGTGGGGGCGTCCTGGCTGAGGGGGCTGCCGCTGCTGGACACCCCAACGGAATCAGGTCGTCAACCGGGCCATCTCGCCCCTTCTCATTCTGGTCGGAATCTGGTTTCATGAGCGCAGCGCAAATTTTGCCGACGCTCCTGGCCGTCTTCGCCCACCCCTAACTGACCGGAGGAGACCATCTATGCGGGAAGTCATTGCGGCTTTGAATACGGCCCTTCAGCAGGATGAGCCGGTGGCCCTGGCTACTGTGGTGGAAGTGGAGGGCGCTTCCCCGGCCCAGGTCGGCTTCAAGATGCTGGTGCGGCCCGATGGCAGCGTCGTCGGCAACCTGGGCGGCGGAGAACTGGAACAACGGACACGGGCGGAGGCAGTGAACGCTCTGCGCGAAGGGGCTTCCCGCCTCATCCACTACACCCTGCGCGAGGAAGGCCCCGACGCCATCGGCATGCTCTGCGGCGGCAGGGTCAGCGTATTTATAGAAGTCTACCGGCCGACGCCGGTCCTGCTCATCGTCGGCGGAGGGCACATCGGCCAGCCGCTGGCCGAGATGGGCCGCCTCCTCGGCTTCCAGGTAGAGGTGGTGGACGTACGCCCGGAGCGGGCCACCGTACCCCATCTGGACCCGACGACCATCACTCCGCAAACCTACGTGGTGCTCATCACCGAGGATCATAGAACCGACGAACAGGCGTTGCGCCAGGTGCTGGACACGCCCGCTGCCTACATCGGCATGATCGGTAGCCTGCGCAAAGTCAGCATCGTCTTTGACCACCTCCGGGCCGACGGCGTATCCGAGGAACGCCTGGCCCAGATTCATGCTCCCATCGGACTGGACCTGGGCGGTCGCTCCCCGGCCGAGATCGCTCTGTCCATTCTGGCCGAAATTGTCCAGGTGCGCTACGGCGGCAGTGGGAAACAGCGCAAATTGGGCGGCCGCTTTCCCTTTCCAGAGGATGAAGCGCAATGAAAAGAGGCCTGACCGTTGTTCTGACAGACGATGAACTCCTGGACCTCTGCCGCATCATTATGGACCGGGACGCGGAGGGGGCGCTGGAGTTCCTGGACCGGCATCTCAAGAAGCCGGCGCAACACGCACTGGAAGGGGGCTGAAAGGTCCTCATTGACGTGCCCGGTGCGGGCATTACCGAAGTGCGGGGGAACATCTTTGGGTCCCGGCGATGAGCGACGACGTTTTGCTGCGCAGTTTCACCATCACCCGTGTTCTGGATTGCGTCGCCGACCCGAAGAAGAATCGGGTGATCGCCCGATTTTCCGGCGACGTTTCGCCCGTCTTCCCGTACCTGAATGCCGTCGTCCCCCATCTGATGTACAATCCGGAGAACAACAGCGTCACCGTCAAGCGGGGAGAGCGCATCCTGACCTTCTATCCGGAGGGGGCGGTGATGGCCAAAGTGGACGGCGCAGAAGACGCGCTGGTCCAACTGCAGTGGTTTCAGGACCTTTGCAACGAGGTCTGGCGGCGCCGGGCGGAGATTACGCCCTGCTACGAGCGGCGCAACCTCATCGGGATGCTGGATGCCTATCGGCTCCTCCCCCGGCTGAACTGCGGCGACTGCGGGGAGCCGACCTGTATGGCCTTTGCCGCTGCGTTGCTTCGGGGCGACCGTCACCTGGACGAGTGTCCCCATCTTTGGGAGGAGGACTTCGCCGAGGGAAGCCGCCGTCTGGCGGAACTGCTGGGGGCTTGAAACATCTTTAAAATATGGTATCCTTGTGGAGGAAAGGGAAAATGTCAGAGATGCAACAAGGGATGGATGTAGAACTGGCTGTTCGGGGTTTAGTAGAGGCCCTGCGGGAGACACCGGAGTTCCGCGCGCTCTGGGAAGCCGCGCGGGCCATCAACCACGATAATGAGGTCCAGAATCTGCTGCAGCAGATTCGCTCCCACCAATCCGCGCTCCAGTGGGGGCGGGGCAACGGCGCGGAGCATCTGCGAGCCCTGCGGCAACTGCAGGCCCAACTGGAGACCTACCCATCGGTCCAGGCGTACCGCACTGCCGAGCAGGCCCTGCGGGCCCTCTTCCAGGAAGTGGATGAGGCCATCAGCCGGGCAGCAGGAGTGGAATTTGCGGCCAACGCCCGGCGCAGTTGCTGCGGATAAATAGTAGCACAGGATTTATCCTGTGCAACCAATCTCAGCCGGTTCACTTACGGAGGTCATCAATGGCTTTATCGGAAGAACTGCGCTCGGCCTGCGAGGCACTGGGGCGTACCCTGGCCGCCAGCAAGCCGGTTCGGGAATACCTGGAAGTGCAAGCACGCCTGGAGGCCGACCCGGAAGCCCGGTCGCTGGAAGAGGAGTTCCAGACGTTATACCAGGACCTGTTGGCCCGTCAGCAGGCGGGGGAAGAATTGCCACGAGAGGACGTGGACCGGTTCTATCGGTTGCGGAATCGGTTGGAATCCCATCCGCTCATCGTGGAGCGGGACCTGGCTCTGGGCGAACTGAAGCAATACTTCGCCGATGTCGCGTTTCAGTTGAGTGCCCTGCTGGGGGCGGACTATACGGCCCTGGCCCGCCGCGACTGATCACAGGGAGTGCGGCGTATCTTCGGGGGCGACGTGGCGGAAGGGGTTATCGGTGGGGAGGCCCTCGGCCTGGGCAGCGGAGAGGAGCGCCTCATCGCCGCTGACGAAGGTGAGGGGAAATGGAATGGAAGCCAGCGCCCGCTGGCCGCGCAGCGCGACGGCCAACTGGACCGCATCGTAGGCCTTGAGCGGATGACGCTGGGTCAATTCGGCCGCGAGTTCTATATCCTCCGTCATCAGCGAGATAACAAAGTAACGATAGGCGAACTGGCTGACAAAGCGCCGGTATTCCCGCTCTCGGTGCGCTTTCCGGATCCGTCCAACGCGCTCAATGATCGCCAGTGCCGCCGCAACTTCCACTCGGGTGATTTCGGCGGTGAATAGAACATGAGACCACTCAAAGGTTACCGGATTCCGGCCATCTACCAGTTGGCGGACCCAGGTACTGCCGGGTTCCGTCACGTAGTACTTGACCAGCGCGCTGGCGTCAAAATAGTAAAAAGCCATATCAGCGGCGGTTCTCTATGATGACCTGGCTGAGCGGTGGGTCCAGCACCAGGCTGCGCATAAACCGGATATGGGCCTCCTTCTCCTCTTCCGGCAGGGCATCCCACTCCGCCGCCAGCCGTCGCTCCTCTGGGGTGGGCTCCCGGACCAGCCCCTGGGCCTTCAGCCAGGCCAGGAGTCCCTCC
>CALDFY010000109.1 GCA_937942115.1 uncultured Anaerolineae bacterium
AGTTAGGGCCATCGGGCTTTTAGCCCCTGGCGTAGGTAGTTACGAACGGCCAAAGTTCAGGGAAGGGGTGCCGCCGAGGGCGGCGGGGGGTGGGGTGAGGAGACCACCACCGCCCCCAGTTCCAGGGAATCCCCCGCCGGCGCGCCGTCCAGAGAGAGGGGGAGTCGCTCTCCGGTATCCACGCGGTACATTCCGGCCTTCAGCCGGTACCGGCCCGGAGGCAGGTCCGGCGGGAGATACACCCCGTGCCGGTCGGTCACCACCTCCCCCACCGACCAGATGAAGGTGGGGGAGAGGTCGCCCCGGGGTTCGGCATCGTTCTGCGCGACCAGGTTGCCCCCCTCGTCCAGCAGGTGCAGGAAGACCTTGTACCGCCCCGGCGGCGCGTCCGCCTCCCAGAAGAGGGTGACGGGCACCACGTCCCCCGGAGCAAAAGGGCCCTTCCCGAGAGCGTAGCCATGGAGGTGGATTTCCGGGCCGAATCGGGCCCGGACGGTGACCTGAGGCTCTCCGGGCAACGGCCCCAGGCCGTAGAGGGCCACCCGAACCCGTCCGTACCAGCGGCCCCAGGCCGGATAGGCCCCGTCCGCCAGCATGTTCTCCATCCGCCGCTCCGGGTCCGCCTCCAGGTCTCCCCAGTAGAGGACAAAGAGCCGCCGGTGGGAAGAGAGGATCGGTGCCAGCCACGCCGCGACCTGCTCCGGGGTCGGGTGGTACGGGGCCGGATAGAGGGGGAGGTCGCCCCGGTAGTAGTACGTGAAGACCTCCCACTGATTGGGGGCATTCAGAATGACGCCGTCCCCGGGCCGTCCCAGCGCCGCGATGTCGGCGGCAATCCCCCGGTAGTCGTCCCGCGCGTAGGCGGGGTTGAAGTAGAGGTTGCGGAGGGAGGGGAGGAAGGCGTGGAACGTGAGAACGGAAAACGTGAAGACGTGAAGCAGGATAGCAAGGAAGGGGAGACGAAACGGTCGGGCCAGGTTGTGGATGCCCGCTGCCAGCAGGATGTGGAAGGGCGGGAGGACGGCCAGCAGGAACTTGAGGTAGGCCGGTTTGTAGAGGTCAAAGGCGAAGATGAGGACGAGGGGGACCAGTAGCCAGAGGGCCAGGGTTGCCACCGCGAGGACCCTTTCCCGGCGGGGCCACAGGCCCAGGGCCAGCAGAATCCCCGCGCCGAGCAGCGCCATGCGGGCGGGCGTCGCCTCCAGGGTGAGCCCCACTGCCAGAGCGCGGAAGATGTCCAGCAGCGCCGTCCCCAGGGTGTACCCCCGTCCGGCGGAGGGCCACCCTGTTGCCCGAAGCGCAGTCGGGAGCCAGGGCAGGTAGAGGAGCACCACCAGAGCCTGGAGGAGGAGCCAACGCCTCACCCCTCCCCTACCGCCTTCGGCGGTGGGGGAGGGGTGAGGATGCCCCCATCCGAAGACCAGCAGGTTGTGGGCAACCAGAATGAACGGGAAGGAGTAATGGGTATAGAGGCCGGCGGCGGCGACGAGGGCGTAGAGCAGGCCCGTCAGTGGGCGGGGGCGGTGGAGGAAGTCCCAGAGAAGGTCGGTAGAGGCGATGGCGGTCAGGCCCAGCAGGGCATACATCCGCGCCTCCTGGGAGTAGTAGACAGCCAGGGGGGAGACGGCGGCCAGGAACGCCGCTCCCGCGCCCACTCCCGCCCCCAGCATCCGCCGCCCCAGCCGTCCGGTCAGTGCGACCGTCAGCAGGCCGATATAGACGGAAAGGGCACGGACGGCGAACTCGCTATCGCCCGTGGGGATGCGCCAGAAATGGAGCAGCAGGTAGTAGCCCGGGGGGTGGATGTCCCCCCGCGCCGCCGCGATGACCAGGGGGATGGTCCGCTGGGCCGCCCGGATGGCGTTCCCTTCGTCGCTCCAGAAGGATTGAGCGTCCAGCCGGTAGAAGCGCAGGCCGGCGGCGAGCAGAAGGGTCAGGAAAAAGAGGATGCGGACGATCACGGATGGACGCAGAGGGTTTTTGTCTAACCGCACAGGACGCAAAGAGCGCAAAGGGGTGTTTCCACAAAATCCGCGCTGGTCCGCGTTCATCCGCGTCTGCTCCCTATCTGGACGCCACTCCGCTGCGCTGCAGTTCGTAGTCAGGCACGAAACGAAGTGAAGTGCCGTCCTGAACTCCACTCCGCTGCGCTGCGTGGCTGACTACGAACGCAGCAACCGCTGGCGCATCAGGCGGGGCGGGAGGCTGCCGCACCCCAGGATGGCGTCGTGGACCTGGCGCAGGGAGGCCTCCGGGTGGGCGCGCCGGTAGTCCGCCACCAATTCCAGGATGGCCAGTTTGCCCATCAGGTACGATTGGGGCTGGGTGGGGCTGGTGGTGTAGCGGCGGACCTCCGCCAGCGCGTTGGCCGGCTCCAACTGGCACTCCCGCACCAGAAAGTCCACCGCCTCGTCCACCGACATCCCGCGCGTGTGGAGGGAGACGTCCAAGATAATCCGCGCTGCCCGCCATAACTGGTCGGCGAGACGGCCCAGGCGCTGGATCGGCTCGGCGATGTAGCCCAGCCGCTCCATCAACTCCTCGCAGTAGAAGGCCCAGCCTTCAATGAAGAGCGTTGCCAGGAAGGAGCCCAGCCGCCGGGGGATGGTCTCCTGGCGGTTGGCCCAGACCAGTTGGAGGTGGTGGCCCGGATAGGCTTCGTGGAGCGCCGTCACCGGCAATTTGGACCGACTGTGCCCCTTCAGCGTCTGCTCCTGGACCTCCGGCGGGGCATGGGGGTCCACGGGCGTCACCAGGAAGATGCCCTCCTGCCGTTCCTCCAGGATGCCCGGCGGCATGTAGGCGGCGTAGGGGATGACGGGCCGCAGGTAGGGAGGGGTCTCCACGATGTGCAGCGTCTCGCCCTCCGGGATGGTGGCGATTTCCCGGTCCAGGACGTACTGGCGGGCCGCCGCCATCGCCTCCCGGTAGGCGTCCAGAAGCCCCTCCGCCGTCGGGTGGTCGTTCTTGGCCTCCTCCAGCAGGTCCTGCACCGACCGGTTGGGGTCTATCTGCCGGGCGACCTCTTCCATCTGGCGGCGGGTGAGGTGGAATTGCTCCCAGCCGATTTCCAGGAGACGGTCGGCGTCGTAGTCCACCATGTGCTCTTCCCGCAACATTTCGTCAAAGAGAGCCCTGCCAGCGGCGAAGTCGCCGGCCGCGCGGGGGAGGATGTCGTTCTCTATGAAAGCCGCGTACTCCTGGACGGCCTGCGCGGCAGCTTGCCCGGCCTGGGCCAGGTCGGCCTGGAGGTCGGGGGCGGCCTCGGCGGCGATGGCGGGCAGCAGGCCGACGAAGAGTCCCGGGGCCTGGCGGGCCTGCTCCAGGGCGATCTCCGCCCACACCCGGGGCACCTGCTCCGGGATGATGTTAGCCATCCCTTCCCGCAGGACGCGCGGGGTCTCCCGAACCCGTCCCAGGGCCGACCGGAGTCGCTCCGGCAGCGGCGCGAAATCCCGGACGATGAGGATGAAGATGCCGCCCAGCGGTTCTTCCAGGTAACCGCCTGGAGCGCGGAGGTGGCCCTGGAACTTCTCGTAGGAGCGGACGAAGGAATCCAGGATATGGGTGAGGAGGGTGTGGTCAATGCGGGCATCGGGGCGGAAGTCGGAGAGGTCCATTGCCCGCAGTTGGGCCAGCGCGGCCCGGATTTCCCGCTGGTCCTCCTCCAGCGCGGCCAGGGTCCGGTCGCCCAGGCGGCTGTCGTGCTGGTGGATGCCGAGGTAGGTCGCCGTTACCGGGTTCCGCTCGGCCATCCGGTAGAGCCATTCTTCGGCTATGCGGTAGAATTGGGCTTCGGTGGTCATTGTACCTCCTGCCTCACCCCACCCCCCATGGGCGTTAACTTAAACGCTTGGTGTGAATTGTTATACGCTTGCGAAGTAGGACAGGGAGCAGTAAAATATGGAAAAATCTGCTGCCAGGAGGCTGAAAATGGTAGACATTGAGACCTTCCTGATCACTTTGTTCGTACTGGTGGATGAT
>CALDFY010000110.1 GCA_937942115.1 uncultured Anaerolineae bacterium
CAGGAGCAACTCATGTCCGACCCGGAACTCCCCTCCCCCGCGCCCGATAGCGGCATCCTGAAGCCCCTGGCAGGATTTCTGCTGCGTGCTTTGCGGGAACTGGTGGAGACCGTTCTTCCTGCTGTCCTCATTGCCCTCTTCATCAACGTGTTTCTGGCCCAGGCGACGGTGGTGCGCGGCCAGAGCATGGAGCCCACCCTCCACGATAACGAGCGGGTGATTGTGGAGAAAATCTCTTACCGGCTGACTGGTGGGCCCCGGCGAGGGGATGTGGTGGTCCTGCGGCTGAACGGCGCTGGCGATATGCTCATCAAGCGGGTCGTCGCGCTGCCCGGGGAGACGGTCGCCGTCCAGGGCGGGCAGGTCGTGGTGGACGGCGTCCCGTTAACAGAGCCGTGGGCGGTCCGGCAGGGCGGACCCGATTACCCGCCCACTACCGTACCGGAAGGGCACGTCTTTGTGATGGGCGACAACCGGGGCCACTCCAACGACTCCCGCTCTTTCGGCCCGGTGCCGCTGAAGAACATCATCGGGCATGCCGTTTTCATTTACTGGCCGCCGGAAGAGGTGGGGCCGGTCAAGTAACAGGAAGGAGGGATGATGGTTTCACCGGAGACCGTCATAGTGCGAGCGGAGCAAATTGAGGGCCTTCGGGAACTGATCCGCCAGGTGATTGTGGAAGAGCGGCAGCGCCTCCTACCCAGCGATTTGATGATAGATATGGAAGCGCTCCGACGTTCTCCAGCGGGCACGGTAATCCGCCTGGAAGAACGGGTGGAGCACTTAAGCCTGAAAATAGAAGAACTCGGCGAAAAAGTAGAAGCCCTGGGGGCGAAAATGGAGGCGGAAATAGCGGCCCTGCGGGCGGAGATGCGCGAGGGGCAGGAGGCCCTGCGGGCGGAGATGCGCGAGGGGCAGGAGGCCCTGCGGGCGGAGATGCGCGAGGGGCAAGAGGCCCTGCGGGCGGAGATGCGCGAGGGGCAGGAAGCCCTGCGGGCGGAGTTTCGCAAAGAGCAGGAGGCCCTGCGGGCGGAGTTTCGCAAGGAGCAGGAGGCCCTGCGGGCGGAGTTTCGCAAGGAGCAGGAGGCCCTGCGGGCGGAAATGCAGGCAACCTACGAGGCCTTCCGGTCGGAGATTCGGGCGGAGATGCGCGAAGGGCAGGAGGCCCTGCGGTCGGAGTTTCGCAAAGAGCAGGAGGCCCTGCGGGCGGAGTTTCGCAAAGAGCAGGAGGCCCTGCGGGCGGAAATGCGGGAGGGACAGGAGGCCCTGCGGACGGAGTTTCGGCGGGAAATCGCCAACCTGGAAAAACTGCTGGAGGCCCGCTTTGCGGCTATAGAAACCCGGTTTGCCGCTCTGGAGCAGCGTATCTCCCGCACCGACTTCTGGGTAAAATTCTTTGCCGGATTGGTCTCTGCCCTTTTTGTTGCCCAACTCGCCCTGAGCCTCATTCGGTAAACGCCTGACAAATGACCGAAGAACCCGTCCGTCGCTGGGATGTGGGGACGAAGCGTCTGGTGGGGACGGTCGTCTTCGTCCTCCTGGCGCTGATTGTGTACCGTTTCCGGGTTGTCCTGCCGCCGCTGATCCTGGCCTTCCTGCTGGCCTTCATCCTGGACCCGGTGGTGGACTTCCTGGAGCGGCGGGCGCGCATCCCCCGCACCGGGGCCACCGCGCTCGTCTTTCTGGTGCTCATTGCGGCGGCGGTCACCGCGCCGGTGATCGCGATGCCACCCGTCGTGCGGGCGATCACATCGCTGAATCTGGACTTTGTTCGCATCGCGGCCCAACTGGACCGGTTCTTTGCCCAACCCATTCAGATTCTGCAGTGGCAGTTTGACCTACGGGACGTCTATCGGGAATTCCAGCAGGGGATTCGCCAGTTCCTGACCGCCGTCGCCACGGGGACGGTGAACTTCGTCGTCGGCTTTGTCTCCACCCTGTTCTGGGTCATTTTCATCCTCATCTCTTCCTTCTACCTGACCCGGGACGCCGACCGCATCGTGACCTGGCTGGATAACCTGGCACCGCTTTCGTTCCGGGAAGACTTCATCCGGCTGCGCCACGAGATTACAGGGGTCTGGAACGCCTTTCTCCGGGGACAACTGATTCTGGGACTGTTCATCGCTGTTATCACGACGGTGGTCAACACGGCCATCGGGTTGCCAAACGCTCCCGCCCTGGGGCTTTTGGCAGGTGTGCTGGAGTTCATCCCGAATATCGGGCCGACGGTCGCCGCCATCCCGGCGGTTCTGATTGCCCTCTTCCAGGGTTCATACTGGCTGCCGCTGAGCAACTTCTGGTTCGCCGTACTGGTGGCAGGGGTGTACATCCTCATCCAGCAGGTGGAGGCGAACCTGCTGATCCCCCGCATTATGGGGCGGGGGCTGAATCTCCACCCGCTGGTCGTGCTGGTGGCGGTCATCCTGGGGGGCAGTCTGGCGGGAGTGCTGGGCGTGCTCATCGCCGCCCCCACCGTGGCGACGCTGCGGGTGCTGGGCGAATACATCTACCGCCGCCTGACCGACCAGGAGCCCTTTCCGCCGACCCCGGAGCGGCCGATGCCCCGCCCGTGGCTGGGCCGGCGTCTCTGGGACCGCATCCGGCGGCGGGTTCTGGCCCGCCGCTGGGTCGTCCGCCCGGCCCGCCCCGAAGACCGGGCCGATATGGAGGCCATCTGTGCCCAGATTTGGGGCGGGGAAGATTACGTCCCCGAGGTCTGGGACCGGTGGCTGGCGGACCCGGAGGGGGAACTTTCGGTCGTAGAACTGGACGGGCGGGTGGTGGCGCTGGCGAAACTGAGCCACATCGCCGATGAGGAATGGTGGCTGGAGGGGATGCGGGTCCACCCCAACTATCGCCGTCTGGGGGTTTCCCGTCTCCTCCAGGCCCACCAGTTGGAGGTGGCGGAGCGGCTGGGAGCAGGAGTGCTCCGCTTCGCCACTGCTTCCCACAACCGGCCCATCCACCGCAATGCTCTCCGGGACGGCTTCCGGCGGGTGGCGGAGTTCCGGCGCTACAGCGCCGACGCGCTCCCCGGCCCCCCGTCCCCGCGCCCCCTGGGGCCGGAAGACCTGGAGGCGGCCTGGGGACTGGTGGAGGATTCCTCCATCCGGCGGGCCTCCGGGGGACTCTACGAGGTAGACTGGCGGTGGCAGGGACTGACGAAAGAGCGTCTGGCGGCCCACATCGCGGCCGGCCAGGTCTGGGGCGTGGACCTGGACGGGCGGCCGGCCGCGCTGGCGGTCGTCCTCCCCGACCCGGAAGAGGCGCGTCTTTCTGTTGGTTACGTGGACGGCACTCCGGAGGGGTTGAAGGCGCTGGCCTGGGGGCTGCGCCTCCTGGCCTACCAACAGGGCTATCCGAAGGTGCGGATTTTCTCTGTAGCCGACCCGGCTCTTCTGGAAGCCCTCCGGTCGGCGGGCCTGGCCCCCGACCGGGACCACTCGCTGTACATCTTTGAAAAACAAATGAAAGGAGACGAAAATGGAAGAGATAGAAGTTCTGGCCGAAACCGATAACTACAGCATCTGGCGGACCGAGGAGCCGGACGGCGAAATCACGTATCATCTGGAGTTCGGGAGCGTCACCGTCCACTTCTTTGAGGAGGAGTGGGAGGAGTTTCTGGACCTCGTCGGCCAGTTGCGGCAACAGTAGCCCAATGCTGAGACCAGGAGGACATCCGGCCGGGCTCCAGGAGTGGTACGACAAACTGGCCCCGCGCGTCGCCAGCGCGCGGGAACAGTTGCGCGCGATTCCTCTCCCCAAACTGGAACTGCGCAGCGGCGCCGTCCTGGAGCCCGAGGGCACTCTGCGCCTCTCGTTCTTCTGGCGGGACTACCGGGTCGGCCCGCCGGATTTCGTCGTCCGGCGGGCCGATACTGGGGAGGTGCCTTCGTCCTTCGTCCAGGCCCTCATCCTCACCTACCTGGTGACCGCCGACGGCACCACTCCGTCCCGGCGGTGGGTCGCCTTCCACAGCCTGCCCGACGGGATGTTCTACGCGCAGGCGTTTCGCGGCTACGCCGAGGACCGCCTGGTCCGGGAACTGGGGGAGCGAGGGCTGGAGGGGTTCCGCCGGGCCGGTGAACGGCTGAAGGGAGAACCGCTGGACCTGGGGGATGCGGGGTATATCTTCGCGATTCTGCCGCGCATCCATCTGGCGGCCGTCTACTGGCTGGGGGACGAGGACTTCCCGCCGCGCGCGTCGGTCCTCTTTGAGGACTCCGCCGCCCACTACATGCCCACCGACGGCCTGGCCATCCTGGGCAGCCAGTTGGTGACCCAAATTCTGCGCGCGGCGGGGCAGGGTTTGTAGTGAGCCACGAAGCGCCACGCGCCGGGGCGAAGCGGAGTGGCGTTAAAGACGTTATAAAGTAAGGGAGCGGAATGCTGGGAATCTCACCGGTGACGTTTCTGGCGCGGCTGATCGTCCTGCTGGTGGGGATGCCCCTCCACGAGTGGGCCCACGCCTGGTCGGCCCACGAACTGGGAGATGATACCCCCCGCTGGGAGGGCCGGCTGAGCCTGAACCCCCTGGCCCATCTGGACATCCTGGGGGCCATCCTGATTCTGCTGACCGGCTTCGGCTGGGCCAGGCCGGTGCCGGTCAACCCCTACCGGATGCGCACCTCTCCCCGCGCGGGAATGGCCCTTTCCGCTTTTGCGGGGCCGGCCTCCAATCTGGTGCTGGCGATGCTCTGCGCGCTGCCGTTCCGGCTGGGGTGGGTCTCTGTGGCGGATGTCGGGTTCACCCGCTTGAATCTGGCGACGCTTCTGTTCCTCATCGCCGACGTCAGCATCAACCTGGCCCTCTTCAACCTGCTCCCCTTCTTCCCGCTGGACGGGGAGAAGGTGCTGGTGGGGGTTCTGCCGCCCCGGTGGGGAGATATGCTCCTCTCCTTCCGCCCCTATAGCCCCTACGTCCTGCTGGGTCTCCTGTTTCTGCTCCCCTTCCTGGGGCTGAACCTCATCGGCTTGCTGATCGGCCTGGTGAAAATCCCGCTCCAGGTGCTCCTGTTCTGGCTGTGATGGGGCAGGCGGCCTATCGGGTGCGCCAGTTCCTCGCCGCGCTGACGGCCCCGCTGGTCCGGGAAGACCCCGACGTCGTCGCAGAGGTGCTCACGCCGGCCCAGCAGGCCCTCTTCCGCCGGATGTCGGCCCCGGACCGCCGGCACGCGCTGCGGGTTTACCGGGCGCTGATGGCGCAGGGGTCCCAGAGGCCGGACCTGCTGGTGGCGGCGCTTCTGCACGACGTGGGGAAGGCCGCCGGGCCCCCGCCCCTCTGGGTGCGGGTGGCGGTGGTGTTGCTGGAGCGGTGGGCCCCCCGCTGGCTGGACCGGCTCGGTGAGGGCGACCCTCGGGGCTGGCGGCGGCCCTTTATGGTTTATCAACGACACGCCGAAATCGGGGCGGAGTGGGCGGCCCGGGCGGGGTGTTCTCCCCTCACCGTCGCCCTGATCCGCCGCCACCACGAATCCCTGATTTCGCGGGAGAGCGAGGAAGACCGTCTCCTGGCCCTCCTCCAGGAGGCCGACG
>CALDFY010000111.1 GCA_937942115.1 uncultured Anaerolineae bacterium
GGAGAACTGAGGGGGTTTGGCGGCGGCGAAGCCGCCGCCCACAAACCCCACCTTTTCACCCCCTTCTCCTCCCCGCTTTGCGGGGAGGAGAAGGGGGCCCGGGGGATGAGGAGGGGACAAAACGCCGCTTCGTAGAGGTCGGTTTATTGAAGTTGCACATGACGTATCTTTTGAAGTGATGCATAAGGCCGGCCTTCACCCCTATCGGCGGTAACACGTCTTTTCCATCTCCTTGTCAGGACTGCCCAACTACAAACGGTTTTGCGTTTACACCACAATGTTGACCAGTCTCCCCGGCACGTAGACCACCTGCCGGACTTCCTTCCCCGCGATGTGCTTCTGGACGTTGGGGTGGGCCAGTGCGGCCTCCCGCGCCGCCTCCTCGGTGATGTCCGCCGGAACCTCCAGCCGGGCCCGTACTTTCCCGTTTACCTGCACCACCAGCGTCACCACTTCCTCCACCAGCAGGGCCGGGTCATATTGAGGCCAGGACTGCAGGTGGACGGAGTAGGGCCGGCCCGTCCGCACCCACAACTCCTCGGCGATGTGGGGGCAGCAGGGAGCCAGCAACAGCAGCAGGGTCTGGATCGCCTCCTCCCACGCCTCCGTCCCGTAGACCGCTGTCTCCTTCGCCTTCTGCAGCGCGTTGGTGAACTCCATAAGGCCGGAGATGACGGTGTTGAAGTTGAAGTTCTCCAGGTCCTCCGTCACCCGCTGGATGGTCCGGTGGGTCCAGCGGCGCAGGTCGGCGATTTGTTGGGGTGACGCAGGCTGAGAGCCTGCGCTGCCCGGCTCCAGCACCAGATTCCACACCCGATGGAGCCACCGGTAGACGCCCTCAATGCCCATAGAGTCCCAGGGACCGCCCTGCTCCCAGCGCCAGCCGAACATCAGATAACCCCGGACGGTATCCGCCCCGTACCGCTCCACCAGGTCGTCCGGCGCCACCACGTTCCCCCGGCTCTTGGACATCTTCTCCCCGTCCTCGCCCAGGATGATGCCCTGGTTGCGCAGGACGATCATCGGCTCGTCAAAGTCCACCAGCCCCATATCCCGCATCACTTTGGTGAAGAAGCGGGTGTAGATGAGGTGCATGGTGGCGTGCTCCACCCCGCCCGTGTAGACGTCCACCGGCAGCCAGTACTTCCCCTCCTCGGGGTCAAAGGGGACAGAGTCGGCGTGGGCCGGCTCGCCCTCCTTGTAGTACGGGCTCAGGTAGGCGTACTGGTACCAGGAGGAGCAGACGAAGGTGTCCATAGTGTCGGTCTCGCGGGTGGCGGGGCCGCCGCACTGGGGGCAGGTGGTGTGCAGGAAGCCCTCGTGGTACTTGAGCGCGTTCTCCCCGGTGGGCGGGATGACGGCGTCGGTGGGCAGGAGGACCGGGAGGTCTTCGTAGGGGACGGGGACGATGCCGCAGCGGTCGCAGTAGACGATGGGGATGGGCGCGCCCCAGTACCGCTGGCGGCTGATGCACCAATCTCGCAGTTTGTAGTTGACGGCGAATTCGCCGACCCCGCGCTCCGCCAGCCACTCCGTTGTCTTCCGGACCGCGACGTCGCCCGGCGTGCCCGTCAGCGGACCGGAGTTGATCATCGGCCCATAGTGGGCGTGGAAGAGGACGCCCCGGTAGGGTGGGACGCGCCAGAGCATCTCCGCGACCGTCCGGCAATCCCGGACCGTGGGGTCCAGGCCCCGGCAGCGCTCCAGAATCCGGCGTTCGTTCTCCAGCGTGTCCACCGGGAGCACACCGTCGGCAAAAACGAAGAGCCAGGGGCCGCCGACCACCTCCACCCATGCTTCGGGCCGGACGTACTCCCGGGCCAGGGCGATGTAGCGGTCCTCCTGGGCGCGGTCAAAGGAGACCAGCAGGCCACCCTCCTGGGAGTCGCAGGAGAAACCGGCCCGCGCCAGTGCCTCCCCGAAACCGTCTTTCACTGCGCCGGGGCGGACGAAGGAGCGCCGCACCCCCTCCGGATTGTCAATGACCGGGATGACGGGCAGGCCGAACTTGAGCGCGAAGGCGAAGTCCCGGTCGTCGTGGGCCGGGACGGCCATAATGGCCCCCGTCCCGTAGGTCATCAGGACGTAGTCGGAAATCCAGATGGGGATGCGCTCGCCGTTGACCGGGTTGATGGCGTACGCGCCGATGAAGAGGCCGGTCTTCTCCTTCTCGGTGGAGAGGCGGTCAATTTCGCTCTGGCGGGCGGCGAAGTACTTGTACTCCTCCACCGCCTTCCGGTACTCCGGCGTGGTCAGTTCATCCACCAGCGGGTGCTCCGGGGCCAGGACCATAAAGGTGGCGCCCCAGAGGGTGTCCGGGCGGGTGGTGAAGACCACCAGGGGGTCTCCGCGCTCCGTCCGGAAGGTGACGTTGGCCCCAATACTTTTGCCGATCCAGTTGGTCTGCATCGCGACCACCCGCTCAGGCCAGTCAATCTTGGAGAAGTCCAGCAGTTCCTCGGCGTAGGCGGTGATGCGCCAGAACCACTGCTCCAGTTCTTTTTTGATGACGGGGGTCCCACAGCGCTCGCAGACCCGCTCCGGCCCCCAGACCTGCTCCCGGGCCAGGGTGGTGTTGCACTTGGGGCAGAAGTCCACCTGGGACTTTTTGCGGTAGGCCAGGCCCATATCGTACATCTTGCGGAAAAACCACTGGGTCCAGCGGTAGTAGCCGGGCAGGCAGGTGACGGCCTCCCGCTCCCAGTCAAACATTGCGCCCATACTGCGCAGTTGGCGGCGCATCCTCTCAATGTTGGACATCGTCCACCGGTAGGGGTGGATGCCCCGCTCAATGGCGGCGTTCTCGGCGGGGAGGCCGAAGGCGTCAAAGCCCATGGGGAAGAGGACGTTGTAGCCGCGCATGCGCATGTAGCGGGCGCGGACGTCGGAGGGGGCCATGGCGTACCAGTGGCCGATGTGCAGGTCGCCGCTGGGATATGGCAGCATCGTCAGCGCGTAGTGCTTGGGCTTGCTGGGGTCAACGACGGAGCGATACAGGCGGTCTTCTTCCCATTTTTGCTGCCATTTCGGTTCTATCTGTTGGGGAATGTACGGGTCGGGCATGGGTTCCTCCTCCGTGTTGCGT
>CALDFY010000112.1 GCA_937942115.1 uncultured Anaerolineae bacterium
GTTCGGGAGAGGGGAGGGGCCGGGGGAGGGGTGAGGCACCCCGGACATATTGCAGTTTTTGCTTGACATCTGTAGTGCCTTATGATATGATAAACGTGCTTCCACCCGTTCCCGGATTGTCGGAAGGAGGATTTTCATGAAAAGCGTCCGTTCTCCGCTCCCTCCTCTGCTGGGCCTTCTGGTCGTCCTTTTGCTGCTGGCGGGCTGTTATATGCCGGCCGCTCCGGATGTGACCCCGACCCCTTCCCAGCAGGAGATAGAAGACCTCTTCATGCAAACGGTGGTGGCGCAGGCGGCCCAGACTGCGGCGGCAATGACGGCATCCCCACCGGTGCCCACGGAGACTCCCACCCCTATTCCCCCTACTCCCGAAGAGACGGTCCCAGCACCCGCTCCGATCCCCACTGAGTCCCCTACCCCGGAACTCCCGCCGGCGGAGGTTCCCCCTCCGCCTGTCCCTGCGACGCCGCCGACCGAGGAGGCAGTGGTGGCTCCTGCCGGTGCCGAAAGGACCCATGTCGTCCAGCGGGGAGAATGGCTCCTGCAGATTGCCCGGCAATACGGGGTGGATTGGCGAGAACTGGCCGCGTACAACAACATTGTGAACCCCAATCGCCTCTATCCGGGCCAGGTTTTGCGCATCCCCAGGACGGGCGCTCAGCCGCCGACCGGGAAAGAAATCCTGTACACCGTCCAGCCCGGGGACAATCTCTTCCGCATCGCCCTGCGGTATAACCTGAACTATCTCTATCTGGCCTCCTACAACGGTATCGCAAACCCCCATCAGATTCGGGTGGGGCAGGTCATCCGGATTCCGGTGGTGCCGTAGAACCCCGGCCTGAGGTCTTTGCAGCGGCGGCCTCTGGCTGCCGCTGCAAAGACGTCGTTTCTCCATTCTTTGCAGAGGAGGTGAGAGAAGAGACCGCAATAGAGACTGCTCCATCCCCATGGATTCTGCGTCCAGGCCCTATCCATATCCCCAGCAAGGAGGTAAATGCAATGGAGGAGATCAAGCGACCATGGCTCAAGAAGTACGACCCCGGCGTCCCCCACCACATTGATTACCCCGAAGTCCCCCTCTATCATTTCGTAGAGGATGCCGCGCGCCGGTATCCCGACCATACCGCCATCATCTTCAAGGGCGGCAAACTGACCTACCGGCAGTTGAACGACCTGACCGACCGGATGGCGGCGGCGCTGGCGAAGATGGGGGTGAAGAAAGGCGACCGGGTCGCCATCCTGATGGCCAACTGCCCCCAGTTCATCATCGCCTACTTCGGCATCCTCAAGGCCGGCGGCACTGTAGTGGCCTGCAACCCCCTCTACGCGCCGCCCGAACTGGAGCACCAGTTGAACGACTGCGGGGCGGAAGTCATCATCGCGATGAGCCGCTTCTACCCCGTGGTCAAACAGGTGCAGCCCCATACGAAGGTCCGGCACGTGGTGGTGACCAACATCAAAGAGTACTTCCCGCCCGTCCTCAAACTCCTCTTCACCCTGGCGATGGAGAAGAAGTCGGGCGACCGGGTCACACTGGAGCCGGGCGACCGTTGGTTCCAGGACGTCCTGAAAGCCCACTCCCCCGCCGAACGCCCGAAGGTGGCGATCAGCCCCAAAGAGGACGTGGCCATCTTCCAGTACACCGGCGGCACCACCGGCGTGCCGAAAGGGGCCATGGCTACTCACTTCAACCTGGTAGCGAACTCGCTCCAGATCAAGTCCTGGCTGCCGGGGGTGAAGGACGCGGAACTGACCGTCCTGACAGCCCTGCCCCTCTTCCACGTCTACGGGATGGTGGCGGCGATGTGCTTCTCCATCGCGGCCTGTGCCACCCAGATCGTCATCCCCAACCCCCGGGATATTGACGACATCCTGGAGACCATCAACAAGTATCAGCCCAGCATCTTCCCCGGCGTGCCGACGATGTACAACGCCATCAACAACCACCCGAAGGTGCTGGAGGGGAAGGTCAACATCCGCTCCATCCGGGCCTGCATCAGCGGCTCCGCCCCACTCCTGCGGGAGACGCAGACCCGCTTTGAGCAGTTGACAGGCGGGAACCTGCGGGAAGGGTACGGCCTGAGCGAGGCCCCGACGGCTTCCCACTGCAACCCCATGCTGGGCGAGAACCGGGAGGGGAGCATCGGCCTGCCGCTGCCGGATGTGGACGCCGCCATCGTGGACCTGGATACCGGCACCCGCTTCCTGGGCCCGGGCGAGGAGGGGGAGTTGGTCCTGCGCGGCCCCCAGGTCTTCAAGGGCTACTGGCAGATGCCCACCGAGACGGCCAACGTCCTCCGCCAACTCCCCGACGGCAACGTCTGGCTCTTCACCGGCGACATCGCCAAGATGGACGAGGACGGCTATTTCTACATTGTAGACCGCAAGAAGGATATGATTATCTGCGGCGGCTACAATGTCTACCCGCGCGAGGTGGAGGAGGTCCTCAAGCAGCACCCCAAGATTCTGGAGGTCGCCGTCGCGGGCATCCCCGACCCGTACCGGGGGGAGACGGTGAAGGCCTGGGTCGTCCTCAAGCCGGGGGAGACGGCCACCGAGGAAGAAATCATTGAGTGGTCCAAGGAGCGGCTGGCGAAGTACAAGTACCCCCGCTACGTGGAGTTCCGCTCCGAACTGCCCAAGACCTTCGTGGGCAAGACGCTGCGGCGGATGCTGGTGGCGGAGGAGCGGGCCAAGATGGCCGGTCAGGCGCCGCCGCCTCCACCGGAGGAGTAGTCTTTCCGGCGTCGCAGGGGGCGGCGGCTTCGCCGCCGCCCCAAAATCCCCCTCTTTTCTCCTCCCCTCTCCCGAACTTCGTTCGGGAGAGGGGAGGGATCGGGGGCATAAGCGTTAACTTGAGGCTGGCTTCGGCTCTCCGCTTCCCGTCGCCTCGGGCGCCGATGGGAAATCGGCCTCCCTCGGGGGCAACCGCAAGGGTTGCCCCTACGCTTCGCGCCGGGCGTCAACCTTCGTTGATGCTTCCCTGAAAGGACGGCGCAGGCCGTCCTCTGGCCGGAGGCCCAGGGAGGCTGACTTTCAGTCAGCGCTCCCCTGCGCCGATGGGAAATCGGCCTCCCCCGGGGGCAACCGCAAGGGTTGCCCCTACGCTTTGCGCCGGGCGTCAACCTGCGTTGACGCCCTTCTCAGGAGGTCGGCGAAGGCCGACCTTGTTGCGAACGAAGTGAAG
>CALDFY010000113.1 GCA_937942115.1 uncultured Anaerolineae bacterium
TTGCAGCGGTCGGCTTCGCCGTCCGCTGCAACCCCCTTTCTTTTCTCCCAGCAGGGTTGAGAGTCCCCCGCTGCTACGGCCTGCCCAACACCAGCAGGTCCTCCGGCCCGTAGACATGTCGGGCAGTGAAGGCGACCCGACGGCCGTCCGGGGAGAGCAGGGGGGCCCCGAAGTGGCCAGAAAAGTAGCCCGGTGGCGGAAAGTCCGCCTGCACCGTCAGCCCCGGCGTCACACACCGGTCGGGAGAACAGGTCTGGCGGTAAAGAGAATCCGGGTCTCCCTCAAACGGCGTGATTCGGCCCGTCGCGACGGAGTAGGCCAGCGGCGGCCCCGGGACACCCGGGTCCCACCGGCTATCGGGCTTCGCCAGGTCCACCACGAACCGCCCTCCGCACCATTTCCGGTAGACCAGGGTCCCTTCGTCGGCCCAGCCCAGGGGTTCGTACTGGCACTCGCCGCGCACCTCCGCGCCAGCCTGGCAGGCGCGGACGAATCCGTCCAGAAGGCCAGGGGGTTCTACCATCCGTATTGTCCACCCCGGCGCGGCCCGAACGGCGGGCTCGTAGGGGATCAGAAAGGGTAGCGCGACAACAGCCGTCAGGGCCAGAAGCAGAGCCCAGAAACGGGTGCGGCGCAGCGCTGCGCGCCGCTCCACCGTTATCAGCCAGATCAGCGCGACCAACCCCAGTCCCAGGGCAACCAGGCTGAGCGCCCTGTATCGCTCCATCCGGCTGAAGAGAAGAACGGCGAGTTCGGATGGGGCCGTCAAGATGACCAGAAGGATGAGGGGGAGATCCGAGAGGTACCGAAAGAATCGGTCTCCCCCGACCCGGCCCAGCAGGCCCGCCGCGCTGAGAACGCAAAAGGGCAGCGAGGCCAGAAGGGTCAGAGCGGTGAGAGTGAGGTGATTTCGTTTCATTTGCTCTCTACTCCTCAAAGCCTCCCACCCGGGGCCAGCAGGGCCTGGGGGAAGAGCAGGCCGGAGGCTGATAGGGCCGCCATCGGCCGTCGGCGTCGCGGACCAGGGCCCACTCGGTCGGGACGCCACCTGCCTGTACGATGAGCCACAAGTTGCCTCCGTCGGCCTGTCGGACTTCGTCCAGAGCGAAGCCGATGGCCTCCAGGCCAGCCCGGATGGCTTCAGGGTCCCTGGATAGTTCGGGGTGAGCGTTCAGATAGGCAGTCAATCCGGCGGGCGGGTAGAGGATGCCCGTTGAATAGAGGGGAAAGCAAAGGGCCCCTCTGTCACAACGCTCCTCTATCCGATCCCAGAGTTGGATTGGCTGTATGGCCGCAATACAGCGGGCCGGCGCGTCGGGTGAGTCCTCCTCCGCCCCTGCCAGGCAGGCCGCCGCCAGTTCCCCCAGCAGGTCGTCGGCATACGTGTCGGCCACGGCGCGCAGTTCCGATCGCGCCTCGTCGGTCCGGCCCAGCAGGAGGAGGATTTCTCCCCGACGAAGGCGGGCCACGCCTGCCCAATCCGGTTCCCCGGATTCCCGGCTCCAGGTTTCCGCCATTATCAGGGCCTTCTCATACCCCTCCAGGGCAACCTCGTAGTCGCCCGCCCGGAACATCGTCTCCGCTTCGTTGATGAGCCAGCGCAGCCGGTCACCCATCGTAATGGGGGCATCCGGTCCCCAGCCGCTGCGTTCCCGATCTATCCCCCTCTCCGCCAGCACAAAGTACCCCGCCGCTTCATCCCAGCGCCAGATTTGCCATCCCAGGGGATGGTTGACCAGTTTGTGGTCAAAGCCGTCCCGATAGAGGTGAGGATAGGTCAGGAGAAATTGCTGGCGTCCGGGGGCGGTGGGGTCCGGCTGGAGAGCCCAGGCGGATGGCCCGGCCCAGGTGATCAGGTCTGCCCGGAAGGCCAGAGCAGGGCTTACCTCGCGCCAGTGAAAAACGTAGAGCCGTTCGGTGGACATGCTCCCGCCCGGAACGGTATAGGTGACCACCGTCTCAGGCCCCCCAGCGCCGGTGAGGTCACCGGATAGGACACCGCTCTGCAGGGTGGGCAGGGGCTCGTCAAACGTTTCGGGCAGGGTCAGGCCCACGTATTGTCCATCCTCCTGCCGGAGGAAGACCAGCACCGGCAGGCCCATCAGTTGGGTCTGCACCACCACATCCTCCAGGCCATCGCCGTTCAGGTCAGTCCGGCTGACCGCCGGTTGAGTCGTCTGGAGTTTGGGGAAGGTGCGGAGGAGGCCTGGGAGAAAGGAAGGGTCATTGCGGCTGGAGAGCCACCCGGCGATGCCGGAAGTCAAGGGCCGGAGGATTTCCGGTGTGGCCTGGGGCGGCTGATAGGCGTCCAACGCGGCGCAGGCGGCGGCCAGCGGACCGGCAGGCGCCGTCCTCTCGGATGTCGGAGAAGGAATGGGAGAAACGGGGCCGTCGTAAGAAGGAAGGAACGGAGGCATCGTTGGCCCGACGCCGCGAGCCGTACATGATGCCAGCAGGATGAGCAAAACCGGGATACCGATGAACCTGGGCGTCATGGCCTCTTCTCCGAGAACCGCGAGAGAATTGCCGTAACCTTTCGCTATCTTACCATGCGATCAGGGCGCGGTCAACTGTAAGAATTGACAGGTTTTCCGGCGGAGAAACAAAAACCGCATGGCCTGCGGAGGGGCCATGCGGTTTCGGGTTTCGTCGGAAGAGGGATCGGGTTTAATAGCGTCGCCGCTCTCGGCGCCGTTCCCCTCGCGGCTCCCGGGCTTCCTGTGGGCGCGCTTCGGCCACCCGAATGGACCGCCCGTCCACCATCCGACCGTTCAACTGGTTGATGGCGTTCTGAGCCGCCTGGTAATCAGCCATCTCCACGAAGCCGAAGCCCCGGGATTGCCCGGTCATTCGGTCCGTGACGATGCTCACCGAGACAACTTCGCCCACGGTCTGAAAAAGATCAGAGAGCGTGGCCTCGGTCGTGGCGTAACTGAGATTTCCGACATACAGCCTGGTAGACATCTCTCCTCCTGCGGCCCCCGGGCCGCTGAGCGCATCGGCCTAAAGGACGCGCACCTGAGTGGCGTGCAGTCCCTTGGGGCCCTTCTCTACGGCGAATTCCACTCGCTGGCCTTCGCGCAGCGTGCGGAATCCATCCCCCTGGATAGCGGTGTAGTGGACGAAGACGTCCTCGCCGTTATCCTGAGAGATGAAGCCGTATCCCTTGGCGTCGTTGAACCATTTGACGGTTCCGGTCACTTTACTGCTCACGTCTTCTACCTCCTTCTGTTTGTGAAACGGACAAATGCACAGCGAAGAGTTCGGCCCATACAAAAAAGACCACCCGGCCTCCGCAAGCCTGGGTGGTCTTTCCAGACGGAACCAGAACTTACTTCGCCCTGCACAAGTAGAGTATACCACGATTCTGAAAAAAGGCAAATCCCCCGCCCCTGTGCGCCACTGGGGGACATTGTCCCCCCTTTTTAGCCGGATGTGGTATAATAAGGGCGGGATAAGAAGTTCACAGTAACTACTTACCCCCGATGGCTGGGGTGCCCACTTCCGCCCGCCGCTTCAGCGGCGGGCTCAAATGACAAAACCCTGACGGGCTATCCGGAAGCCCCTGAAAGGGACTTCGCATCGGAGCCAGGGGTTTTTCGCCCAATGGTGCGAACATTTGCCCCCACCCCCCTTTATCCCCCCTCCCCCATCGCGGCGCTTGGGGGAGGGGGGAAGGGGCTCACAAGTGTAGGTTTTTTTCGCGCCCCTCTTGTTCTGGGCGGGCGGCGGGCTTCTTTGCCCCTCACCCCCCTTGCCCCCCTC
>CALDFY010000114.1 GCA_937942115.1 uncultured Anaerolineae bacterium
TTTTCGCGCCCTCTCGTTCTGGGCGGGCGGCGGGCTTCTTTGCCCCTCACCCCCCTTGCCCCCCTCTCCCCATCGCTCCGCTCTGGGGAAAGGGAGGTGAAGAAAGGGGTTTTTGGGCGGGCGGCGAAGCCGCCCGCCCAAAAATCCCCTTTCTTCACCCCCCTTTCCCCAGAGCGGAGCGATGGGGAGAGGGGGGCAAGGGGGGTGAGGGGCAAAGAAGCCCGCCGCCCGCCCAGAACGAGAGGGGCGCGAAAAAAACCTACACTTGTGAGGAGGGGGAAAGGGGGGGTGAGGGGCAGGAAAGCCTATGCGGATGGGAAACGATCAATGAGCCGCTGAAGCAGCACAACTTTTCAGGACTTTCACGGGGTATGACTTTATGAGATTCAACAGAGGAGAAAGATGGAGAACCTGCTGTTAGTGCTGGGTATCCTGCTGATCATCGGAGCCCTCGTCTATTTTTTTGCAGGCAGTGGGAAAACCGACGAGGTCACCGAGCGGTTGGACCGCTATGCCCTGGGCGTGGAAGCGAAGAGAAAAAAGAAGGGGCGTGGGGAACCGGGCCTCCGGGTCTCGCCGCTGGGAGAGCGTCTGGATAAGGCCCTGGCGGAGCGGGGGCTCGCCCGCAATCTTCGCACCCAACTGGCCCGGGCCAACCTGAAACTCACCGCCGGAGAGTTCATCGCGGCCACCATCATCTGTATGATTCTTTTCCCCGCAATCGTGTTCTTCCTGCGCCGCGACATTCCCCTATCCCTGCTGGCGGCGGTCCTGGGCTTCTTCGCTCCTCGCTGGTATGTGAGTTATCTCCAGGGGAAACGTCTGAAGGCCTTCAACGACCAGTTGGGAGATATTATCAGCATGATGGTGAACGGCATCCGGGCCGGCTACAGTGTTCTCCAAGCAATGGAGGCAGTGGCCAAAGAAATGGACGAGCCGGCTTCGGAGGAGTTCGGCCGGGTCGTCAAGGAAGTCCAGTTGGGGCTTTCCCTGGAGCAGGCACTGGATAACCTCCTGCGCCGGGTCCCTTCCGACGACCTGGATATGACGGTGACGGCCATCAAGGTCCAGCAGGAAGTGGGTGGCAACCTGGCCGAAGTGCTGGATACCATCAGTTTCACCATCCGGGAACGGGTGCGGATCAAGGGAGAGATTCGCGTGCTGACGGCCCAGGCCCGGATGTCGGGCTATGTGGTCAGTCTGTTGCCGATTGCAGTCGCCCTGCTGGTCTATGCCATTAACCCCCGGTTTATGGGATTGATGTTCAAAGACCCGTGTGGCTGGATAATGCTGGGTGTAGCGGGGGCGGGGATTATTTCCGGGTTCTTCATCACCCAGAAAATTGCCAATATTGAGGTATAGAAGGGAGTCGGAGATAGGGGGTAAAAGAACATGAGCCCGGTACTGCTCTTGTTGGGGTTGGTCGTGGTCCTCGCCGTGGCGATGGTCGTCATCGGCATGCGGGCACCCAAAAGAGAAGACGCGCTGGAGGCCCGGTTGGCCGAACTGGGCGCGATGGGCCGTACGGCGACGCTGGAAGAAATAGAACTCTCTCTCCCGTTCAGCGAACGGGTCATCCGCCCCATCCTGCAGAAAATCGCAGCGCTGATTGGGCGAATGACCCCTTCCCAAACGCTGACGCGCACCCGCCGGTATCTGGAACTGGCCGGGCTTTCGCAGAAGATCGGGCCGGCGGAGTTTGTCGCCGCTCGCTATGTCCTCGCAGCCGTTCTGGGGGGCCTGGTCATTCTGCTGATGGGGCGTATGTCCGCCCCGGCGTTGCAAAAACTCCTTTTGATCGCGGTCTCCTTCGCCCTGGGCTATTATCTGCCCGGCTCCTGGCTGGGGTCTAAAATCCGCCAGCGGCAGAAGGAAATCCTCAAGTCGCTCCCCGATGCATTAGACCTGCTCACCATCTGCGTGGAAGCGGGCCTCTCCTTTGACGCGGCGATGGCCAAAGTGGTGGAGAAATGGGATAACGAACTGAGCCGGGCCTTCGCCCGTGTCCTTCAGGAGATTCAACTGGGGAAACTCCGGCGCGAGGCGCTGCGGAATATGGCCGATACGATGGATATCCGCGACGTCTCCAACTTCGTTGCCGCGCTGATCCAGGCCGACCAGTTGGGCGTCAGCATCGCCAAAGTCCTCCGCATCCAGTCTGACCAGATGCGAGTCCGCCGACGGCAGCGGGCCGAGGAACTGGCCCGTCAGGCCCCCATTAAAATGCTGATCCCCATTGTGTTTCTGATTTTCCCCGCCCTGTTCATCATCCTGCTCGGTCCAGGTGTGCTGAGCGTGATCCGGAGCGGCGCGCTGAGGGGAATCCTCGGCGGTGGATAGGTCTGAAATCGGGCTATGCCTTGCCATCGGCATTTGCCCGCCTGAGTGGGAGCACAGAGGAGCCAACGGTGTCTTTCAGGCCACCGCGCGTCCTGTTCCCGGAAACCCTGCTGGGGTCGCTGCTGGACCTCCTCTTCCCGCCCCGCTGTGTTGTCTGCCGCCAGGTGGGTACCTGGCTGTGCCCGGAATGTGTGAGCCGGCTCCCCCGCATCTCCGGCCTGGTCTGCCATCACTGCGGAACCCCCATCACCAACGGGACAGTCTGTAGCGCCTGCCAGGAAGCCCCCCTGCGTCTGGAGGGAATCCGATCCGTCGCCCCTTTTCGCGGGCCGGTACGGGCGGCCATCCACTATCTGAAATACCGCCATGCCCGTGAACTGGCGGACCCTCTGGGAGCACTGATGGCCCAATACTGGTGGCAAAATCCTCTCCCTGTAGAAGTGATCGTGCCGGTGCCGCTTCATCCCTCCCGCCTGCGCCGGCGCGGCTACAATCAGGCCGCCCTGCTGGCCTGGGCACTGAGCCGCCGGATCGGCCTGCCGATGGATGAGGATGCGCTCTGCCGGGTGCGGGCCACCGCCTCTCAGATGCGCCTGAAGGCGGCAGACCGCCGCCGCAACGTGGAGGACGCCTTCCGCTGCACCACCGACCGGCTGAGCGGCCGCCGGGTCCTGCTGGTGGATGACGTCTGTACGACAGGCGCCACCCTGGAAGCCTGCGCCGACGCCCTGCGGGAGGGCGGAGCCCGGGAAGTCTGGGCGCTCACCCTGGCCCGGGCGTTCTGATCCCTCCTCACCCCACCCCCGCCGCCTGCGGCGGCACCCCCTCCCCTCTCCTGACCTTTGGTCAGGAGAGGGGAGGAGGTCAGGGGGAGGGGTGAGGTTCCGATGGACGCCAGCCCGCCGTCCACCACCCGCCAGAAGAGCCGCCCCGAGGCGATGACCAGCGGGCGATGGGTGACGCCTTCGCCGACCTGTGGGCCGGGGAAGGGCCAGGTGGTGAAGAACGGCATCGGTCCCTCGCGGGCCGGACACTGCCCGTCTGGCGGCGGGCACGCGGGCCAGTAGTCAGCGACATTGGCGACGGCAACCAGTGCACCGGTCTGCAGGTTCAGCGCCCCCAGCCGCTCCCAGTTGTCCACAAAGAGCAGATTCCCGCCGATGGAGAGCATCGCGGGTTCGTCGGAGGTGTAGCGCATCTGGTAATTGAACGGCTGAGTCGCTGTCAGGCCGGTGATGTCCAGCGTGGAGAGGTTCATCCGCCCCAGTTCGGCGTCGTAACGGGTGGTCACGTGGCCGGAGCCGCCGTCGGTCTGGATGCCGTGCCGGGCGCGGTAAACCAGGTAGAGGGCGCCGTCTTTGACGACGGGCGGGGCCGGCGCGTCGCCGTCGCCGTAGGTGTAGAGGACAGGCGCCACGCCCCGCAGGGCACCGGTGGAGGCGTCCAGCGCGAAGAAAGTCTGCCGGTCGGGGTTGGCGGTCAGGTGGGCCACGATGCGCGGGCGGACGGCGGCCCAGTCGGCGGCCCAATCCGGGTTCACCGGCCCGGCCCCGTCCATTACGTCGTCCCCTTCGTGGAGCAGGAAGTGGAAATTCCGCAGGGGCTGGGAGCGGTAGATGACGGTGTTGCCCACGACGACGGGCCAGCGTTCGGCCAGCGATTGCCCCTGGAGGCGGGTGCGCCAGCGGAGGGTCCCGTCGGAGGTACGGAGGGCGTAGGCGTAGATGTCCTCGGCGCCGAAGTAGACGGTCTGGCCGTCGGCGCTGAGCGCGGCGGAGGTCAGGATGGGCGCGCCGGCGTTGTAGGTCCAGCGGAGCGCGCCGGTGGCGGCGTCCAGCGCGTAGAAGACGCCGTCGGTGGAGCCGATGTAGACGACGCCGTTATCCACCACGGGCGCGGCGGCGACTCCCCCGCCGGTCTGGAAGGACCAGATGGGGTTGCCGGTGGCAGCGTCCAGCGCGTGGACGCGGCCGTCGTAGGCCCCGAAGTAGACCCGTCCGTTGGAGACGGCGGCGGTATCCCGGATGGGCGCGCCGACGTTGCGCGACCAGAGGACCGTCGGTGGGCCGCCCCCGGCGTCCTGGTCGGCGTCCAGCGCGTACATCGTGCCGTTCAGGGAGCCGATGAAGAGGCGATGATCGGCGACGACGGGTTGGGTGCGGCTGGCGAAGGGGACCTCGTTCCAGCGCCAGTAGTAGCGGTAGGGTGGGTTGACCTGCTGGGGGCTGGTGCCGGTATGCTGAGGGTCGCGCTGGAGTTGCGGCCAGTCGGCATCGGGGATGGTGAGGGCAGGAGAGAGGGGCAAAGACTCCGGACGCTCGCCGGTGACCCGGATTTCGGGGAGCACAGGGGGAGGAGAGAGCCCCTGACCGGCCATGCCCCGGGGGGTCAGGATACACAGCAGGGCCGCCAGGATCAGCAGAAAAGGCGTCGTTGTTAATGTTAATGGTTTCACGTCAGCGATATCTTCACGTAGTCAATGAGGTTGTAGCCGCTTCCCCAGGGGTCTCCGGATTCGTACACACCCAGCCCGGCAGCGGCGGCCAGACGAAGGTAGTCCGCTGCCTCATCCGGATTGTACCAGGGCTCGGCGTTCAGCAGGTCATACATCACGCAATCAATGGCCACCGGGTCCCTGGAGAAAAACAGACTGTTGGGAAATTTGTTACCAAAAGTTTGCCAGACGGTCGGCACAGTGTTTGTGTTATCTTTGTTACCGAACAGGCCGTCTCCCAGAACAAGCACTGTCTTGGTGTGAATGTGCGGATTAAGGTAAATATCTACCATAGGGTTGTAATCGCTGGAGTATTGGGCACCGTGCACATCTACGTAGTTATGCAAACCGTAGGGGTTGTTAATCGTGCCAAAATGGTTCTTGAACCCCAAAGTGACGCCGGTGATCCCGTGTCTTTTCATAATCGGCATGTTGATCAGATAGGTGGCATTGACTACTGCGCTGGCCAGGTACTCGGCGGGGATGCCCAGGCGGCTGAAAGAGACGGCGACGGGGAAATCGGCGCTATTGGTGTCGTAGAACTGGACGCCGGAATAGAGACAGCCGTTGCGGAAGTAAGCAGGGATGGGCCGTGTGGCGTCGTAAATCAGGATGTTCTGGGCCGGAACCCCGATATCCAGAAGCCCCTGGATGACTCCGTTCACCGGATGAATGAGCGCGTCGATAACGTTTGGAGTTCCGGTCTCGCTGTTGTTGAAGTTGACCTTGATGGCAACGATGCCGCCGGAATAGTTGGGGATGAGCGCCCGCCAGGCATCGGCGCGGGTGGAGGTGCCGGTGAGGGCCATAACCCCCTGGTCCACCATGTTGTTCACCACGTCTTGACGCACATAGTTGTAGTAGTAATTGCTGCTGCCGTTCCAGTAGGTGGCCGATGGGGCGTGGACGTGCACCACGCGCGAGGCACCTGGGATTGGCGTGCTGGTTGGTGGGCGGGTCGGCGTGCTGGTTGGCGTGGGGGTACGGGTCGCGGTTGGCGTAGGGGTGGGTTCGCTGCGCATCACCAGCGGCAGGTAGGCCCGAACGGTGGGGGTGAAATCTCCTGGAGCAACCGGAGCGATGCCCTGAAAACAGCGGCGGACCCCCTCTCCCACCGTTAAGCCGCCCAGTGCAAGGGCCATTGCGCGCAGAAAGTCTCTTCGGGACCACTTGCGGATGGGTGTCATCTTTTTCTCCTTAACAGCAGGTGACGGTCACCTGCGGAGGTGACCGTCACCTGTTCTATCAGTGACTGTCACCGATTACGGCCCACCCCATCGCAGGATCAGCGGCAGGTAGACCCGGTAGCGAATCAGCAAAACTTCCACACTCCCCTCCGCCGACCCGGCCCTGGCAGTGACCCGGGCCACGCCGTCAGTGGTGGGCGCTGTCAAAATGGCGATGGCGAAGCCCGATTGGGTCGTGGTCGTGTAGACGGCGTCGCCCGAAAGCGTCCCCAGGGTGGTCGTGAAGACCACCTCCGTCCCGTCGGCGACCGGGTTGTGATACCGGTCGGTCACGGTGGCGGTGATGGTGGCAGTGGAGACGCCATCGGCAACGATAGCGGGCGGGCTGGCGGTGAGCAGGATGGTGGCGGGAGGTTCGTTGACGGCGAACGTCCAGGTGGTGGAGGTGGAATTGCCGGCGCGGTCCTGAACCAGCAGGGTGACGGTGTGGGAGATGTTGGTCAGCGGCGAATCCGGTATCCAGGAAACAACGTCCTCATTATACACCGGATTCGCCAAAACGCCATCCACGGTCATCGTGACCGCCTGGGGGGCTATCCCCGAAGTCTCATCCCGGACAGTGGCGCTGATGACCGGCGTCGCTGTAGTCACCGTGCTCCCGTCCGCAGGGGATATGTCGGCGATAACCGGCGGCGTAGCGTCGTAGACAATCTGCGCTTCCGCCCAGTCGCCGAAGTTGCCCGCGATATCCTGGTACCGGACACGGATGGTTTTGTTTCCCTCGTCTCCAGTCAGAGCGACCGTGACCGGGGACGTGTAGGCTACCCACTGGCGCACGTTTTCGTCACCTTCCAGGTCCCCGTCCAGGTACATCCGGGTTGTGTCGTCCGAGGCGGTCAGGAGCAGGTGAATTTCCCGCATCCGGGTGTATGCCCCCTCTGCGATGGAGATGGTCCCGGTGGGTGGACTGCTGTCTATCACGAAGTCACCACTCTCGTCGGACGATGAATGCCCCACGCGATCCGTTGCGGTCACCCGCACCCGGACCTGGTCGCTATCCACGGTCGGGACGGTCCAGGGGAACTCCCCGTCGTTCTCGGTGGCGGTGACGATGGGGGTGTAGGTGGTGCCGCCGTCAGTGGAGTAGGCCAGGGCGATGGGGGAGGGGCCGAAGTGGTGGTCGGTAGCCGTCCAGGTGATGGTGAAGGTGTCGCCGCCGCGCAGGAGTTCGTCGCCGTTGGGGGCGGTGAGGGTGACGACGGGCGGGGTGGCGTCAATGGCGAAGTCGGCGTCGCTGGCATCGGCGGCGGAGTGGCCGACGAGGTCGGTGGCGGTGACCCGCACGCGGACGGTGGTGGTCTCCACTTCGGGGACGGTCCAGAGGTACTGGCCGGTGTTGG
>CALDFY010000115.1 GCA_937942115.1 uncultured Anaerolineae bacterium
TCAGGCGTGGTGCTCAACAGCCGGGCCAGCACAAAAATGGAGAGGCGCCAATCATCGTCAAGGCAGATTCCCTCTATTTCCTGTCGCTGCAGCCGCTCCAGCAATTTGTCTTCAGGAGTTCCAAGGATGGCAGCCGAGGTCGTTAGGTCTAACGTTAGGGGAATCATCGTTCACTCCTTGCGCAAGGTGTCAATTTTCCCCAGCCACCCCTGCACCATCCGGTACTCCGGCGAAGCGGGGTGGAGTTTCGTGAGCGCTTCCCGCCAGAGGGCGACGGCTTTCTCTATTTGATTTGGCCCTGCTGCGCATAGAGGACGCCCATATTCGCCAGCGTCCGGCCCTCGCCGTGGCGGTCGCCCAGGGCGCGGAAGATGTCCAGGGCCTGCTCGTACATCCGGATGGCCTCTTCCCAGCGGCCCTGCAGGCGGTAGACGGTGCCCAGGTTCATCAGAGCAGTGCCCGCGCCGTGGCGGTCGCCCAGGGCGCGCTTGATGCGCAGGCTCTCCTGGTACATCCCGATGGCCTCCTCCCAGCGGCCCTGGTCGGCGTAGACCAGGCCCAGGTTGTTGAGGGTCTGGGCCTCGCCGTGGCGGTCGCCGCTCCTGCGCGCCGCCTCCAGCGCCCGTTCGTGGGTCGCCGCCCAGTCGGCCCAGAGGGAGCGGATGTGGTAGAACTCCGCCAGGTTCCCGGCCAGGCGCACGGCCAGGGGCCAGTCCTCGTGCCGATAGGCCCACTCCACGGCCCGCCGCAGCCCCTCCCGGTCTTCCAGGAAGGCTTCGTGCAGCAACCGCCTCGCCTTGGCCAGGGCCAGTTCCTGCAGGCCGAAGCGGTCGCCGGGGTAATCCTCCACCAGCGCCAGGCCCACCGTCCGGGCCAGCGCCTCCCCCAGGGTGGTTTCGTTGAAAATTTCCGTAGCCCGCAGGGCGTCCCGCGTGGCCCAGGGGGCGAAGGCGGCCAGCAGCCGGAAGAGCCGCTGCCCGGCCTCCCCCGCCAGCGCCAGGTTTTCGGCAAAGACGTAGTCAAAGACGGGGCCCTCCGCCCGGCGCAGGTCGGCCAGGGCCCGCTCCCAGGTCTTGGCCCTGCTGGTCACCTGGGCCACCACCAGGCGCAGGGTCTGTGGGTGGCCGCCGGTGGCGTGGTGCAGTTCTGCCCACTGCTGCAGCGTCAAAGGCAATCCGCGCTCCCCGGCGTAGGCGCCCACCAGCCGGATCGTGTCCCCAGGGGGGAGGGCCTTCACCGGCACCTTCAAGGTATCCAGGTTAGGCTCCACCCGGCTGGTGACCAGGGCCCGGCAGGTCCGGGGCAGGTGGCCCAGCAGGTCCAGCACCGCCGCCGAACGGACGAAGGGGTCCAGGTTGTCCAGCACCAGCAGCCGCCGTTTTCCATCATTCAGGGTCTCCAGGATACGGCGCACCGGCGTGCCCCGCTCCAGGCCCAGCCCCTCGGCCAGGTCGGCCAGGAAGGCGCCTTCGTCGGAGGCCAGCCGCTCCCGGGCGTAGCCGGCCAGGTGGGGTTCTACTTCTTCGGGCGCCCGGCGGCCCCGCCCGGTGACCCAGACCACCTGCTGGAACCACCCGGCCCAGCGGTGGGCGGCCTCTACGGCGATGGCCGTCTTACCCATGCCCCCCTCGCCGTGGAGGAGCACCACTCGCGGCCCTTCACCCTGGGGGTCAATCCCCCGGGCCACGGCCACCCGTTCGGCCCGCCGCCCCACAAAGTGCCTCTCGCGCTGCATCATGGGGTCCAGGGGCGGCCTGGGGGGGCGTTCGGCCACCGTGGCCGGGGCCGAGGGCCGGACGCAGGACGGAGGCCAGCCATCGGGGGAGTCCAGGGCCTGGCGGTGCACCCAGAGCACCGGCGTGGCCCACTCCCAGGGGCCTGCCTCTTTCTCATCGGCCAGAGCCTGGCGGGCGCGGCGCAGGGCTTCCCCGAGGTCGGTGCCCCGGGCCAGTTCGGCGTAGAAGCGGGCGAAGAAGGCGCGGGCGCCGGCTACGGAGATGGAGTGCTGCATGGCCAGGACGCGGGGCAGGCCGGCCTCCAGCAGGGTACGGGCGACGCCGGGCACCCGGGGCGCATCGGCGGCGGTCAGGCAGGATTGGAGCACGGCCAGGCCCAGGCCGGTGCGCAGCACCCGCTCCCGCAGCCAGTCTGTTTTCACTATGTCCTCCACCCCGTGGCGGTCCTCCAGCGCCAGCACCCCCACGTTGCCGTGGCCGAGGAAGTGGAGGACGTGGTAGCCGCCCCCCAGTTCCCAGGAGAGGTCGTCGCGGGTGACATGGAGCCGCAGGGTAAAGTCGGCGGGGAAGTCTGCGCCGTCCAGGGCCCGGAAGACCTCCGCCTCCCGCTCCAGGTCCACCACATAGGGCTGGCGGGAGTCGTCCGGGTCAAGGGCTTCGTTCAGCAGCGGGCTGGCCATGGCCACCAGGACGCGCAGGCGGTCGCCGGGCGGGGCCTCGCCGCTGCCGGGCGGGGCTTCCACCGGGGCCACGCGCAGGAAGCCCCGGTCGCGGGCCACCCAGCCCTTCCCATCGTAGAGCAGTTCCCAGGGGAGTCCGGCCAGGGCCTCATCCGCAAAGGCCAGGGCCAGGGGGTCAGCGGTTTCCCGGTAGCGCTCCCCCACTGCGCCCACAAAGACGCGGTCAAAGAGCCGCCGGCCGAGGTCAAGCAGAAACCCCTTGTCCACCTTCTGCCGGGCGGCCAGGTAGTCTGCCCACCCTTCGGGGCTTTCCGGCCCGTTGGCGGCCAGGCGCAGCAGGGCCAGTTCGTGGGCAAGCCCGGTGGGGTCCAAGGGCGGAACGAGTTCCGCCTGGACGCCGTCTAAGGTCACCGCCTCACAGCCGATGGTGAGCACCTGCAACTTCATGGCGGTCCTTCCTCATCCAGGCGAGCCAGCCGCAACGATGAACGCGCTGTCATTCATCCTGGTCAACCCCTGCCCAACCATTATCGCCTCCACCTTGCTTCCAAGAGCAGGAATTTCTAAATAAGGAGAATAGCATATCTTCAACCTTTTGTCAAACGCTCCCGTAGGGATAGATGAAAATCGGCCCCATAGGCATCAATTTAAGCCGGGTTGGGTTGCCCCCTCCCGCCGCCCTGGCGCCGATGGGAAATCGGCCTCCCCTGGGTGCTCCCGCGCCAGGCGTCAACCTTCGTTGACGCTTCTCAGAACGTCGCTGTGAGATTGCAGGACAACTTCTCGCGGTGGTTCTGCACCCATCAGCCCCCCAGGGTGCCGACCTGAGCGACCCTTCAGTTGATGCACAGGGGATAGATGAAAATCGGCCCGAACAGTTCTTCCTGCCGGACCTGGACGACCTCCTGTTTGATCAGTTCCAGCACAGCCAGCAGAGTGATGATGATTTCCGCCCGTCCGGTCACCTCCGCCAGCAGGTCCTGGAAGAGGAGACGGCCCGTCCGGGCCAGCCGCTCCCGAATCCGCTCCATCTGTTCGGCAACGGTGAACAGGGGCGGGGCGATGATCGTTTCCACCGGAGGGGCTGGGTGCGCCCGCAGCGCCTCCTGCGCCGCCAGAAGCAGGTCCTCCAGCGTCACGCCGGAGAGGACGGCGGAGGGGTCGGCCCTCTCCGCCCGGGCCCCGTCGGACGGGGGTACCCGCACGTAAGCCCGCCAGCCCTGCTCCTCCCGCCGCGCCAGTTCCGCCGCGACCGCCCGGTAAGCCCGGTATGTCTCTAACTGCCGGATCAGGTCCGCCGCGACCTCATCCGCCTCGCCGCCCCGGGGACGGTACCCCGGCAGCAGGACCCGGCTCTTGATGAGCACCAGTTTCGCCGCCACCACCAGAAAGGCCGTCAGGTCCGCCAGGCTCTGCCGGCCCATCTCCTCCACCATCGCCAGGTACTGGTCCGTCACCTGGGCCAGCGAGACGGCGGTAATATCCAGTTCCTCCCGCTCAATCAACTGGAGCAGGAGGTCCAGCGGCCCCTCAAAGACCGGCAGTCGGATGGGGTAGCACCGCATCAGGGAGAATCGGAGAATCGGAGAATCAGAGAATCAGAGAATCGGAGAATCGGAGAATCGGAGAATCAGGCGGGCGTCGCCCACCAGGACGCCCCGGGGGAGGACGAAGACCGGGTTCAGGTCCATCTCGGCGATTTCCGGGTAGAGGAACGGCAGTTCAGAGACCCGCGCGATGAGGTCGGCCAGCGCGTCCAGGTCGCCCGGGGGACGGCCCCGAGCGCCCGCCAGCAGGGCCGCCATACGGGTCTCCCGAATCATGGCCGCCGCCTCGTCCCGGTCCACCGGCGCCACCCGCAGCACGACGTCCCCCAGGAGTTCGGTGTAGATGCCCCCCGCCCCGAAGGCCACCACCGGGCCGAACTGGGGATCCCGGAAGAGTCCCACCAGCACCTCCTGCGCGTCCCGGATGAAGGGGTAGATGATGACGCCCCGGAAGTCCCGCCCGGCGGCAATCTCGGCCAGGCGCGCGAAGCCCGCGCGGACGGCGTCGTCATCACCGATGCCCAGGATGACCCCGCCGACCTCCGATTTGTGCAGAATCTGCGGGGAGACGACCTTCATCACCACCGGGTAGCCCATCTCCCGGGCCGCCGCTACTGCTTCGTCGGCGCTCCCGGCCGTGCGGAACGGCGGGACGGGGATGCCGTTTTCCCGCAGCCAGGCCATCAGGTCCGGCTCCAGGAGCACGGCACTTCGCTGCGCTTCGTGCCTGACTGTTCGTAGTAAGCGACGCAGCGAAGCGGAGTCGCGTCCAACGGCACTCCGCTGCGCTTCGTGCCTGACTGTTCGTAGTAAGCGACGCAGCGAAGCGGAGTCGCGTCCAACGGCACTCCGCTGCGCTTCGTGCCTGACTCCGAACGTTTGGAGTAAGCGACGGGGCGAAGCGGAGTCGCGTCGGACGGCATCATACTCTGCCAGGCGCGCCAGCGCCGCCACCGCCCGCTCGCCGGTGGCGAAGTTGGGGACCCCCTGCTCCCGCAGGTAGCGGACGGCTTCGGCGACGATGGGGCCGGGGAGGAAGGCCGCCGCCACCGGTTTGCCGCTCTCCCGCGCCGCCTGTACCACCCCGCGCGCCAGCGGGACTGAATCCAGGTAGGCCGGGGCGATGTTCAGCGCCACCGCCGCATCGTATTCCTCCAGGACGGTCATCAGCGTCCGCCGGTACCCCTCCTCCGTCCCCTCCACCGTCAGGTCGATGGGGTTGGAGAGGCCGCAGTGCGGGGGGAGGAAGGCGGAGAGCCGCTCCCGGAGCGCCGGGGACGGTTCAGCGACCGTCAGCCCCACCTCCTCGGCCCGGTCGGCGGCCAGGACTCCCGGCCCGCCGGAGTTGGTGACGATGACCACCCGGCGGCCCCGCACCGGCGGCAGGGCGGTGAAGCCCAGGCAGAAGTCAAACATCTCCTCCAGCGAGGCCACCCGGAGCGCGCCGCACTGACGGAGCGCGGCGTCGTACACCGAGTCGGCGCCGGCCATGGAGCCGGTGTGGGAGAGGGTGGCCCGTCGGCCTGCCTCCGTCCGTCCGGCTTTGATGACGACCACCGGCTTGTGGCGCGTGCAGGCCGCCAGCGCGCGCAGAAACTCCCGCCCCTCCGTCACCTCCTCAATGTAGAGGGCCACCACCTGGGTCTCGGGGTCTTCGGCCAGGTACTCCAGGAAATCCCGCTCGTTCAGGTCGGCGCCGTTGCCGTAACTGATGAACTTGGCGATCCCCAGGCCGTGCTCTTTGGCCCAGGCCAGGAAGACGCCGCCGACGGCGCCGCTCTGGGCGACCAGGGAGACGGAGCCCGCCGGGGGACGCGTCTCCAGGGTGGGGAAGAGGGCATGGTGGGTGTTGACGATGCCCGCGCAATTGGGGCCGACAACCCGGATGCCCGTCCGCCGGACGACCTCCCGGATGGCCTCTTCTCCGGCGACGTTGCCCACTTCCGAGAACCCGGCGGTGATGACGACGGCGGCGCGCACCCCGGCCCGCGCGCATTCCTCCAGGACGGCGGGGACGGTGGCCGCCGGGGTGACGATGACGGCCAGGTCTACCGGCCCGCCGACTTCCGCCACCGACGGATAGCCGGCGACACCCAGCGCGCCCTGTCCTTTGGGGTTGACTACGGCCAGGCGCGCGGGCGGGAAGCCGCCGTCCAGCATCTGGCGGAGCAGGTAGTATCCCAGTTTCCCCTCGCCGACAGAGCCGACGAGGGCCACTGCACGGGGGGTGAAGAGGGCTGGCCACATGGGAGAATCAGAGAATCAGAGAATCAGAGAATCAGAGAATC
>CALDFY010000116.1 GCA_937942115.1 uncultured Anaerolineae bacterium
AGGTTTTTCGGGGAGCGGGGGATGCCCATTCCGGCCCTCACCCCACCCCTTACCCCTCCCCTCCCCCGACCCCTCCCCTCTCCCGAACTGCGTTCGGGAGAGGGGAGGGAAGAAAGGAGGGGGATTTTTGGGCGGGCGGCGAAGCCGCCTGCCCAAAAACCCCTTTCTTCCCCCCTTTCCCCAGAGCGGAGCGATGGGGAGAGGGGGGCAAGGGGGGTGAGGGGCAAAGAAGCCTGTCGCCCGCCCAGAACGGCCCAGAACGAGAAGGGCGTGAAAAAACCTACACTTGTGAGAGGGCCGGGGGAGGGGTGAGACCAGCGCGCCGAAAAAGTTAGGGCCATTGGGCTTTTAGCCCCTGGCGTAGGTAGTTACCAAAAATCCCCATTTAAAGGAGTCGCCCTATGCTCATAGAGACGGAAATCCAAAACCTTGTCCTGCGGATGTACGAAGACCTGCAGCGGGCACTGAAAAAGCCCATCCGCGAGCGCCACTGGGGGATGGTGATAGATAACCGCAAGTGTGTGGGCTGTAACGCCTGCACCATCGCCTGCAAGGCCGAGAACAAACTTCCCCCGGGCGTCGTCTACAACGTGGTCATAGACGAGGAGTTCGGTACCTATCCGAACGTGGCCCGGCGCTTCATCTCCCGCCCGTGCCTGCAATGCCAGAATCCCCCCTGCGTCCGGGTCTGCCCGGTGCGGGCCACCTATAAGCGGGCCGATGGCATCGTCATCGTGGACTATGACCGCTGCATCGGCTGCCGGTACTGCATCTCCGCCTGTCCCTACGGCGCCCGCTCCTTTGACTTCGGCAACTTCTACACCGCCGGTCAGACACCGGAGGTGGCCCCCTGGGATGTGATGCCCAGTTTTGAGTACGGGGAGGAGGTTCGTCGGAAGCCGGGCAACCCCTGGCGTTCTCCCATCGGCAACGTCCGCAAGTGCCACTTCTGCATCCACCGGCTGGAGAAAGGGATGCTGCCGGCCTGCGTGACCACCTGCATCGGCCACGCCCGCATCTTCGGCGACCTGAACGACCCGGAGAGCCTGGTGGCCCAAATGGCCGCCTCCCCCCGGGCCATCCGCCTGAAGGAAGAACTGGGCACCGAACCCAGCGTCTACTATCTGCTGTAGGAGGAGACCATGGGCAAACGAGCGCTCTTCATCGCCATCGCTGGCGCTATTCTCCTGGCCGCCGGCCTGCCGGGGTTGGTGGACCGGCTGACCCACGGGATGTTGAACGTGGGCTGGAGCACCCCCATTCCCTGGGCCATGTGGCTGGCCTTCTACATCTACTTCATCGGCCTCTCTGCTGGTGCGTTCCTTATCTCTTCCCTGGTCTACGTCTTCGGGATGAAGCAGTTTGAGCGCATCGGACGGGTGGCCCTCTTCATGGCGCTGGTTTCTCTCCTGACCGCGCTCCTCTTCGTCTGGCTGGACCTGGGGCATATGGAGCGGTTCTTCTTCGTCTTCCTCTACCCCGGCATCACCTCGCCCCTGGCCTGGATCGTCTGGCTCTATACCCTCTACCTGATCCTGCTGACTGCCGAAATCTGGCTGGTGATGCGCTCCAGTTTTGTGCGCGGCTCAGAAGGGAAGGGCTGGAAGGCCCGCCTCTACCGCATTCTGACCCTGGGGGTGCGGGACCTGAGTCCGAAAGCCCTGGAGCGGGACCGGAAGGTGGTGCGGATCTTGGCGACCATCGGCATCCCCCTGGCGATCGCCTTTCACGGCGGAACGGGGACCGTCTTCGCCGTGACCGTCGCCCGGGCCTACTGGTATAGCGGCCTCTTCCCCATCATGTTCCTGGTCTCTGCCCTGGCCTCCGGCGGCGCGCTCCTCACCACGATTGTCGCCTTTTTCCTCCCCAACGGCCTGGGGGATCATCGGGAAGAGGTCATCGGCATCGGCCGGCTTCTGGTCCTCCTGCTCTTCGTGGATTTTCTGATGGAGATCGCCGAAATTCTGATCAGCCTCTATGGCACCGCTCCAGCCCACTTTATCCCCATCCAGGAGCAACTCTTCGGCCCCAACTGGTGGATTTTCTGGATCCTGGGCATGGGCATGGCACTGGTCGGCCCGATGCTCATCCTGACCTTCCTCGGCCGCAAGAGCGCCTTCTGGACCGGCATCGCCGCGCTGAGCGCGACGATCGGCTTCATCGGCATCCGCTGGAACATCGTCCTGCCGGGCTTTGCCGTGGAGGAACTGCCGGGCATCGGCCGTTCCTTTATGGAGCCCCACTGGGTCTACCGCTTCTACTCCCCCACCTGGACGGAGTGGGGCGTGACCTTCTTCTGTATCGGCGTGGGCGCGCTCATCCTGGCCCTGGGCTTCTGGCTCCTGCCCCTGCGGGCCGAGGAGGCCCGGGCGTAGCCCTGGACCCTGCGCCCTGCGACCTGCGACCTGTAAGGAGGAAACGATGAAACTGACCCGACGGGAATTCCTGACCCTATCGGCTTTTGTGGGAGGGACGGCCTTGTTTCATCAGGCGATGAACGTCCTGGCGGAAATCAACCCGGACAGCGGGGGGACCTACTACCCGCTGGCTGAACCGGGCAACATCATTTACTCCGTCTGTCAACAGTGCAACACCCAGTGTGGTATCAAAATCCGGCTGCTGGACGGAGTGGCGGCCAAGATAGACGGCAACCCGTACTCCCCCTGGAACATGTACCCCCACCTGCCGTACCAGACGCCCCTGCGGGAAGTGGCGCCGATAGACGGCTACATCTGCCCCAAGGGGCAGGCCGGCATCCAGACGGCCTACGACCCCTACCGCATCCGCACCGTCCTCAAGCGCAAGCCCGGCACCCGGCGGGGGGAGAATCAATGGATCACCATCCCCTTTGAGCAGGCGATCCGGGAGATC
>CALDFY010000117.1 GCA_937942115.1 uncultured Anaerolineae bacterium
AGGCGGTACGGCAAGATCGCCGTACCGCCTCCGTTTTTCTCACTGGCGACTCATTCCCTCCCGTCTCAGCGCCGCAATGCATCGGCGGAGTCCAGGCCGTCTTCGGGACAGTATGTCGGGCTCACCCTGGACGGCGGCCGGGCGCTTCGGGTGCCCGTCTCGGCGGTCGCTGAGCCGGTGGCGGGGGAGCCCTGGCCGCTATGGGTGTTGCTCTTTTTCAGCTACGAATTGCACGAATGGACACGAAAGAACGGGTTTCGTGCCATTCGGGGCAAAACCGCCTATAAATTCGTGAAATTCGCGCCATTTGTGGCGAAAATCCTCGCGCTGACAGACCTCTCCGCGATTTACGGGATGCTTCACCGGGCACAGCATCGGTAAAATTGCCAAAGCAACCGGACTGTGGTATACTCTATATCGGAGGGGGATATGGTCAGTTATGCCCAGATTATCCAGCGGCTGCCACAGGAGTGGCAGATGACGATGGTGGAACTGGTGGAGGCCGTTGAAGAGCAGTTGCGCAAACAACTGGCCGTCCGCCGGGAGGATTTTGAACGGCTTTCGGCCACCGTCGGTCACTTGGTCCAGGCTCAGGCCCGTACAGAGGCCCAGGTTCAGGCATTGGCCGAGGCTCAGGCCCGTACGGAGGCCCAGGTTCGGGCATTGACTGAGGCTCAGGCCCGCACGGAGGCCCAGGTTCGGGCATTGGCCGAGGCTCAGGCCCGCACGGAGGCCCAGGTTCGGGCATTGGCCGAGGCCCAGGCCCGTACGGAGGCGGAGTTTCGGGAGTACCGGGAGGCCTCGGAGGCCCGCTTTGCCCGTATTGAGGCCGCGCTGGACCGGCTGACCGAGGCCCAGGCCCGCACGGAGCAGACCCTCCAGGCCCTGATCGCCGCCCACCAGAAACTGGAAACCCGTGTCGGCCGGATGGATGGCGAATTGTTGGAGATTCGCTACGAACGGCGGGCGACGGCGTACTTCGGCCGGGTCCTGCGCCGGGTGCGGGTGGTGGAGGTTCCCGAACTCCTGGACACGCTGGAGGCCCGCCTGACCCCGGAGGAGGTGGATGATCTCCTCAATCTGGACCTGCTGGTCGTTGGGCGGCCCAGGCGGACCGAAGCGGTGCCCGAGACGGAGGTCTGGCTGGCGGTGGAGGTTTCTGCGGTGGTGGATACGGAGGACGTGGAGCGGGCCCTGGAGCGGGCGACATTACTCCGCAAGGCCGGGTATTTCGCCATTCCGACCGTTGCCGGACGGGAGGCCACTTCCGTCGCCGAATCGGCGGCTCAGCAGCAGGGGGTGTTGCTGTTCCGGGACGGGAGGTCGGATTACTGGGAGGAGGCGCTGGCCCGCTGGAGGGAATAGGCCTGTGGGGGACGCAGAGGCGGTACGGCGAAACGCCGTACCGCCTCTGTTTTTCATTTTCATCGCGACTCGTACACCTCTCGCTTCAGCGCTGCGATGTAGGGGAGAGTGCGGAACAGGTCGGCGTAGTCCAGGCCGTAGCCCACCACCCAGACGTCGGGGATCTCAAAGCCCAGGTAGTCTATGGGGACGTCCACCCGACGCCGTTCCGGTTTGCTCAGGAGGACACAGGTGCGCAGGGAGGCCGTCCCCCGGGCCCGGAAGTTGCGGATCAGGTAGTCCAGCGTGTAGCCGGTGTCCACGATGTCCTCCACGATGAGGACGTGCTTCCCGGTGACCGGGGCGCGGGTATCCATAATCAGCCGGACGGCTCCGGTGCTGACCGCTCCCCGGTTGTAACTGGATAGCGCGATAAAGTCCACGTGGTGGGGGACGGTCAACCGGCGGGCCAGGTCGGCCAGGAAGATGAAGGCCCCCTTCAGCACCCCCACCAGGATCAGCCCGTTGTCGTTCAGCCCGGCATAGTCGGCGCTGATCTGGGCGGCCAGTTCCTCCACCCGCCGCTGAATCGTCTCCTCGTCCAGCAACACCCGGTCTATGGCGGAGAAATCCTGCCGGATTGCGCGGTTTCCCATCGTTCTCCTATCTGGTTGTCCGTCGTCTATCGTCTGTCGTCTATCGTCGGACCTGGTGGCATCCCCGACAGCGGGCCTGATAGACCTCATCGGCGCCGACGAGGATGACGGGGTCGTCGTAGGCGGCGGGCTGGCCGTTGATGAGCCGCTGGGTGCGGCTGGCTGGCCCCCCGCAGACGACGCAGATGGCCTGGAGTTTGTCCACCCGCTCCGCACGGGCCATTAACTGGGGCATCGGGCCGAAGGGCTCCCCCCGGAAGTCCAGGTCCAATCCGGCCACGATGACCCGCAGGCCGCGATCGGCCAGTTCCTCGCAGAGACCCACCAGTCCTTCATCAAAAAATTGCCCCTCGTCTATGGCGACGACGGTCGTCTCCGGCGCGATGAGGGCCCGCAACTGGGCGGCGTTCTCCACCGGGATGGCCTCCAGTTGCAGGCCGTTGTGGGAGGCCACCTCCCGCTGGGCGTAGCGGGCGTCCAGGCTGTGTTTGAAGACCTGGACGCGCTGGCGGGCAATCTGGGCGCGGCGTACCCGCCGGATCAATTCCTCGGTTTTGCCGGAGAACATGCTCCCGCAAATGACCTCAATCCAGCCGCCAGTCGGTTTCCCGTACATTGGAGCGTCACCCCAATTGCATCGCGGCGCAACGCAAGATGAATCTTGCGCTACATCGGTTTTGCATCGCGGCGCAAGATGGAATCTACTTTTGGAAGCACAAGGCGAGGGCAGGGGATGCTCCGCCTGCCCTCGCCGGGTGGGTACGGTCAGTTGCTGGCGGTCTCGGCGGGTTGGTCGCCGGGGAGGTTGAAGCCCCGGGCCCGCAGGCGCTTCTTCAGCGTCGCCAGGGCGGCCAGGTCTATGCCCCGGATGCCGGTCAGCGCGTCGTCCCCCTCGGCCAGTTTGGCCAGGACGTCCCCGACGGTCTGGATGCCGGCGTCCTGGAGGATTCGCTCCACGGTGCCGCTCATTCCCAGGACGGTGATCGGCTGCTCCAGGGACGCGGCGGCCTTGCGTCGGGCTTCGGCCTCGGCCCGCATCTGGTCCCGCCGCAGCAGGCGGGTGCGGAAGCGGTCTACCTGCCCCTCCGTGTCCACGATGCGCTGCTCGCCGGTGAAGAAGGGATGACAGCGGGAGCAGACATCGGTGCGGATGACGGGTACGGTCGCCCCGACGGTCCAGGTGTTGCCGCAGGCGCAGATGACCTGGGCCTGGGGGTAGTATTTGGGGTGGATGTCCTTCTTCACGCGGTCCTCCCTTCGGGGTAGACGCTGACCCGTTTGCGCCCGCCCGGGATCGGCTCAAAGCGGACGACGCCGTCGGTCAGAGCGAAGAGGGTGTAGTCCTTGCCCATACCTACGTTAAGGCCCGGTTTCATCCGCATCCCGCGCTGGCGGACGATGATGTTTCCGGCCAGAACCGTCTCACCGGCAAATTTCTTCACGCCCAGCCGCTTGCTGTGGCTATCCCGGCCGTTGCGGCTGCTACCTGCACCTTTTTTGTGTGCCATTTTGACCTCCTGGAATAGGACGCAGATGAACGCAGATTTTCGCAGATAAAAACGTATCGGCGCGCTTCGCATCTGCGTCCGATTTCTCCCGTTATTCAAACAGTTCTTTGACCTCCGTCTCGGTCAGGGTCGCTTGCACCGATAACCTTTAAGGGAAGTACCGGTAGATGTCCTTACGGTGCAGAAACCGCACAAACACAATGGTATTCCCTTAGACATCCTCCAGGAGCCGGAAAATGGCCTCCCTGCTGACCATCGGGGTGCCTTCGCTGTGCTGGATGGCCTGTGCCAGAGCGATGTCCTCCAGCGCTTCCCAGAACACCTCATAGAGGAGTTCTCTTTGCTCCTGAAGGACCTCGGCAACGGCCTGTTTGAATAGTTCCTTGATCTCCGTCTCGGTCAGAGTCGTCTGTACAAGGGCCACGGTAACCTTCTAAAGGACGATTTCTTCAACCCGCAGGCGGGTGTAGGTCTGCCGGTGGCCCTGGCGGCGGCGGTAGCGCTCCTTCGGGATGTACTTGAAGATGCGGATTTTGGGGCCTTTTTCCTGGCCCAGCACCGTTGCCCGCACGCGCGCACCGTCCACCAGCGGCGCGCCGATCCGCACCCCCTCCTCACCGGCAACCAGCAGAACCTCATCCAGCACAATCTGCTCTCCGGCCTGAGCGGGCAGTTTTTCTACCAGCAGTTGATCGCCCACAGAAACCCGGTATTGTCGTCCACCGGACCGAACGATTGCGTACACCGATGACCTCCTCCTACAGGCACAATCGTGGCCGCGCCTTGCGGCCACGGCCACGGGGAGTATTATAGCGGGAATCGGGAATTTGTCAACCGATAAAAGGGGGAGTATTTCACTGCGGCGGCGAAGCCGCCGCAGTGGTAACTACCTACCCTGATGGCTGGGATGCCCCCTTCCGCCCGCCGCTGAAGCGGCAATCTCATACCAAAGCCCTGACGGGCTATCCGGAAGCCCCTGAAAGGGGCTTCGCATCGGAGCCAGGGGCTTTTCGCCCAATGGTGCGAACCTTTGCCCCCACCCCCCTTTATCGCCCCTCCCCCATCGCTGCGCTTGGGGGAGGGGGGAAAGGGAAGGGTTTTGCGGCGGCCGAAG
>CALDFY010000118.1 GCA_937942115.1 uncultured Anaerolineae bacterium
CATCGCCCTCCAATTGGTCTGGCAGATGCTCCACAGCCGGGGGGCCGCCAACGTCTCGGAGGCCCTGAAGCGCATCGTCGGACCGACGGAGAGTCTCTTTTCCTACCTGGCCCAGGAAGTCCTCCGGCAACAGCCGCCCCCAGTCCGGGACTTTCTCCTCGCCACGGCCGTTCTCCGGGAAATGACGCCTGCCCTCTGCGACACGCCCCCGGCCCGGCCCCGGGTCGCCGAAGGCATCCCGCACCCCGTTCACCGCAGCACAAAGACCCTCAGCGCCGTATCCACCAGTAGCCCCAGCAGAAACCACGTCCCGAAGGCCCGGTTGTTCACGAAGGCGATGGGCGCAAAGTAGAGGGGCCATCCTCCCTGCCCCTGGGGGAAGTCCGGCGGACAGGTCTCCGGCTTGGGCTTGAGCATCATCGGATACAGTTTGCGCAGCGTCGGCAGGCCCAGCACCACCGCCAGCATCACCGGCGTGAAAACCCCTGCCACGACCATCCCCCCCACGAGCAGGTAGGAGAGAATCATCATCCCCAGCATCAGATACCGCGCGGCCTTCTCCCCGATGACCACCGGCAGGGTGTAGATGCGCTTCTCCCGGTCCATCGCCAGTTTATCAATGTGCTTGCCCAGCAGAACCGTGGTCACCCCCAGCGTGTAGGGCATACTGGCCAGAACCACCAGCCAGTTCCACCGACCGGTCAGCACGTAGTAGCCGCCGCCGATCATCAGCGGCCCCCAGACGATGAACACGGCCAGTTCCCCCAGGGCCAGGTATTTGAGGGGCCAGGTGTAAAAGAGGACGAAGAAAGCCCCCAGGCCCAACAGGAGCCAGATGAAGGGGTCCCACTGGCGCCAGGCGAGGAGGACCAGTCCGCAGACCAGCGCCACCAGGCCGGTGACGATGAAGTAGGTCAGGTGTTGACGGCGCGTCATCAGGCCACTGGCGATCGGCTGCGGGCCATACTGGGTGCGGTAGTAGTTTTCCCGGTCCACGCCCCGCGCGTAGTCCGTGTAATCGTTGAAGAGATTGTTGGCCGCGTGGGCCAGCACCAGGCCGAGGATGAGCACCGCCCATGCCCAGAGGCTGATGCGGTAGCCGTCCCGGAGGGCAAAGACCCCGGCCAGAACCGCAGAGAGAAATGTCATCAGCAGGACGGCCGCGCGCGTGCTGATGAGCCAGCGGGAGATCAGGTCTAAGCGGTCCCACTCCTCTTTGGTGACTTCTGGGATGACGGTGAGCGCCTTGCGCCATACGGAGAAGTTCATCGTGACGACCTCCTGCATCTTGGTGTTGGGAATTGCCCGGGTGAGGGCGGAAGGGTATTGTAACATAAGGGCCGGAAGGGAGCAAGGGGGGCTTCCCCACGCGTTCCCTGACTCCCTTTGCTGGTGACCCCTTTGTAACTCCCCGGTAACCCCCTTGAGGTATAATCTGCACGTACCGGGCGCTTCCGGAAGTGCCCGCCCTGTCCCCTTCCCTTTTGCGCCAGATAGCCGCCATGCCCGGCACCACCATCGCCTCGTTCATCCTGCGTTTCATCCGCGAGATGTCGCCGGACGTCCCGTCCGGTACCTGGCGCGGCATCGTCCGCCACATCCAGAGCGGAGAGCAATACGGATTCACCCGTCTGGAGGACGCGATGGAGTTCATCGCCCGGCGCGTGGCGGCCAGCAGCGAAACGAGAGAACCCAGAGAGGAGGAACCGGGATGCGTCTGAAAGACCGGGTTGCCCTGATCACCGGCGGCGCGGCCGGCATCGGCCAGGCGACTGCGCTGCGCTTCGCCGAGGAGGGAGCCAGCGTCGTCATCTGCGACGTCAACGAGGAACTGGGCCGCCAGACCGCCGCCCTGCTGGGGCCCAACGGCGCCTTCTACCGGGTGGATGTCACGAACCGGCAAGAGGTCCAGGCCTGGGTAGACGACGTCGCCGTCCGCTACGGCCGGATAGACGTCCTGGTCAACAACGCGGGCATCCTGCGGGACGCCCAGTTGGTCAAGTACAAGGACGGGCAGGTCGTCGGCCAGATGTCCGAGGAGGACTTTGACCGGGTGGTCGCGGTCAACCTCAAGGGCGTCTTCAACTGCACCCAGGCCGTCGTGCCCTATATGATCCGCCAGGGCGGCGGGGTCATCCTCAATGCCTCCTCGGTGGTGGGGCTGGACGGCAATTTCGGCCAGACTAACTACGTCGCCACCAAGGCCGGCGTCATCGGAATGACCAAAGTCTGGGCGCGGGAACTGGGCCGCTACGGCATCCGCGTCAACGCCGTCGCCCCCGGCTTCATCCTCACCGATATGGTCCGCCAGATGCCGGAGAAGGTCCTGGAGGGGATGAAGGCCCGTATCCCCCTGGGCCGCCTCGGCGACCCCCGCGATATCGCCAACGCCTACCTCTTCCTGGCCTCCGATGAGGCCGCCTACATCACCGGCGCGGTGCTGCGGGTGGACGGGGGGATCGTGGTGGGGACGTGAAGGGAAACGTGAAGCGGGAAACGTGAAGGGGGTGGTGATGATTGTCGGGGACTGGATCGGGCGGCGGGCACAGTTGACGCCCGGCAAAGTCGCGCTGGTGGATACCCTCAACGGCAACCGCCGTATCACTTACCGGGAATGGAGCCGGGCCGTCAACCGCACCGCCCGGTTCCTCCAGGAGCGACTGGGCGTCCGCAAGGGGGACCGGGTAGCCGTCCTGGCCCACAATTGCGTGGAGTATCTGGACATCTGGTTTGCCCTGGGCCGCATCGGGGGGATTCTCCAGAACCTCAACTGGCGGCTCACCCCCTACGAACTGGAGGGATTGCTGGCCGACGCGGCGCCCGTCGCCCTGATCTACGGGAGCGAGTTCGTCGCCCAGGTGGACGCGCTGCGGGGGAAGACGCCGGGCCTGCGCCACTACGCCGCCCTGGGTGAACCGGCCGGCCCGGACGATCTCCTCTTCGCCGAGCGGGAGGCGTTCCCCGACGATCCGCTGCCGGAGGTGGACCTGGACTGGGAGGACCCCTGGGTCATCTGCTACACCGGCGGGACGACGGGGTTGCCCAAAGGGGCCGTCCTGACCCACCGCGCCATCACCGCCAACGCGGTCAACACCGTCGTCTCCTGGGGGCTGACGCCGGACGACGTGGCGATCCTCAACGCGCCCCTCTTCCATACCGGCGGCCTCAACGTCTTCACCGCGCCCCTGGTCTACATCGGCGGCACCAGTATCGTCTGCAAGACCTTTGACCCCGACCAGGTCTTTGACCTCATCCGGGACGCCGGAGTGACCCTCTTCTTCGGCGTGCCGACGATGTTCATCGTCCTCCAGCAGCACCCCCGGTGGGAAGAGGCGGACTTCTCCCGGTTGAAACTGGTCATCAGCGGCGGCGCGCCCTGCCCGATGCCCGTCTTTGAGAAATTCTGGGAGCGGGGAGTGGCCTTCAAGACCGGCTACGGCCTGACGGAGGCCGGCCCCAATACTTTCTGGCTTCCGCCGGAGGACGTCCGGCGCAAGCCCGGCTCCGTGGGCTTCCCCCTCTTCCACATAGACGTGAAGGTGGTCCGGGAAGACGGGACGGAGTGCGGCCCGGACGAGGCGGGGGAACTGATCATCCGGGGGCCGCACGTGTGCGCGGGGTACTGGAACAACCCGGAGGCGACGGCCCAGGCCATCCGCGATGGCTGGCTGCACACCGGGGATCTCGCCCGCCGGGACGCGGAGGGGTACTACTACATCGTCGGGCGGCTGAAGGACATGTACATCTCCGGCGGCGAGAACGTCTATCCGGCGGAGGTGGAGTCCGTCCTGCATGCCTACCCCGGTGTCGCCGAGGCCGCCGTCATCGGCGTTCCCGACCCCAAGTGGGGGGAGGTGGGCCGGGCGATTGTGGCAACCCAACCCGGCGTCCAACTGACCGCCGAGGAGGTGATCAACTTCTGCCGGGAACGGCTGGCGGGCTACAAAGTCCCCAAGTCCGTCGTCTTCGTGGACGCTCTCCCCAAGACCGGCGCGGGGAAGGTGGATAAGCAGCGGCTGAAGGAGATATACGGAACGGAGTACGGAACACGAAATACGTAAAGTGGATTGCGGATTCCGCATCACGTATTGCGTATTCCGTATTGCGTATTCCGTAGCGTATTCCGTTGGTAGCGGGAGGCGAACATGGTCGGCAAACTGACTGTCGGCGATATAGAGATGGCCTACGAGGTGGTGGGCTCCGGGCCGCCGCTGGTGCTGATCACCGGCGTCGGCTACGGGCGGTGGTTCTGGCACAAGGTGGTCCCGGCCCTGGCGGAGCGGTTCCAGGTGGTGACCTTTGATAACCGGGGTGCGGGGGAGAGCAGCAAGCCCCCCGGCCCCTACACCACCGCGATGATGGCCGCCGACACGGCCGGCCTGCTGGATGGGCTGGGCATCCGGCGCGCCTTCGTCCTGGGCCACTCCCTGGGCGGCTTCATCGCCCAGGAACTGGCCCTATCCCGCCCCGACCTGGTGGAGAAACTGATTCTGGCCTCCACCACCTACGGCGGCCCCAACGTCATCCCCATCACCCCGGAGGCGCTGGAGGTGCTGACCAGGCGGGAGGGCGACCCGATAGAACTGGTCCGGCGGGGTATCCAGGTGGCCTGCGCGCCGGGATTCGCCGAACGGCATCCCGAGGTGGTGCAGGAACTGCTGGCCTACCGGCTTACCAATCCCGTCCCGCCGGAGCAATATCAGGCCCAGGTGATGGCCGGCGCGGCCCACAACGCCGAGGCCCGCATCGGCCAGATCGCCTGCCCGGTGTTGGTCCTCTTCGGCGAGCACGACAAGGTCGTCCCGCCGGGCAACGCCGAACTCCTGGCCCGTAAACTCCCCGATGCGCGGGTGAAAATCCTGCCCGGCGTGGGCCACGTCTTCCCCATTGAGGACCCGGCGGCGACGGTGGAGGCGATTGTGGAGTTTCTGATGTAGCGCAAGATAATCTTGCGCCACGAAATGCGCCATGCGAAACGCACAAATCCTTTCCACCGGCAGTTACGTCCCCGAGCGGGTAGTGACCAACGCCGAGATAGACGAAATCCTCGGCGAGCCGACCAGCGATTGGCTGATAGAGAACGTGGGCATCCGGGAGCGGCGGTGGATGACCCCCGACCAGACCACTTCCGACCTGGTGGTGGAAGCCTCCCGGCGGGCGCTGGAGCGGGCGGGCATCCGTCCGGAAGACCTGGACCTCATCATTCTCTCCACCGACACTCCGGACTACCTCTCGCCGGGCACGTCCGTCGTCGTCCAGTACAAATTGGGCGCGGTCAACGCCGGATGCTGGGACGTCAACAGTGCCTGCGCGGGCTGGGTGACCGCGCTGGACCAGGGCGCGCGCTACATTATGACCGAGCCGTCCATCCGCTACGTCCTGGTGGCGGGCGGCTACGGCATGAGCCGCTTTCTGGACCTGACCGACAAGCGGACCGCCAACCTCTTCGCCGACGGCGCGGGGGCGGTGGTGCTGGGCGCGGGGAGCGAGCCGGGCCTGCTGGCCAGTCAGTTCCTGGCCCGGGGGGAGTACCACGACGCCCTGGGCATCTACACCGGCGGCGCCTTCCGGCCCTGCACGCCGGAAAACCTGGAGCAGTATGGCCCCCCGCGCGTCCAGTTCGTCCGCAAGTTCCCCAAGACCTTCAACACCGAATACTGGCCCCGTCTCATTCAGGCCGCGCTGGACAAAGCCGGCCTGACCGTGGACGACGTCTCCCTCTTCCTCTTCACCCAACTCAACCTGCGCACCATTGAACTGATGATGCAGATTCTGGGCCAACCGATGGAGAAGACCCACTGGATTATGGACAAGTGGGGGTACACCGGCTCCCCCTGCGTGGCCATGGCGCTGGATGACGCCATCGCGCAGGGCAGGGGCCCCCGTCCCGGCGACGTCATCGTCTTCTGCGCCAGCGGCGGCGGCATCAGCATGGCCGCGTCCGTCTGGCGCTGGGTGTGAAGCGCTTTCCTCACCTCTCCCCCGACCCCCTCCCCTCTCCTGACCTTCGGTCAGGAGAGGGGAGGGGGTGGCGGCGCAGCCGCCGGGGGTGGGGTGAGGAGAAAAGGAGCATCCCATGTACATCGGCGACTATCTCGGCCGTCGGGCCATCTACAGCCCGGACAGACTGGCTATTGTGGACGCGGGCAAAGAGCCGCCCTGGCGGCTCACCTACCGCCAGATGAACGAACGGGCGAACCGCTTCGCCAACTGGCTGCGGGATGTGGCGGGGGTCGGCAAAGGGGACCGGGTGGCGATTCTGGCGCGGGACGGCGTGGAGCACCTGGATTGCTTCTTCGCCTGCGCCAAACGGGGCGCCATCCACACCGCCCTCAACTGGCGGCTCCACTGGCGGGAACTGGCGGAGATTGTCCAGCGGACCACCCCTACCGTCCTCATCTACTCCGACGACTTCCGGGAGACGGTCGCCCAACTGGAGGCCGCCACACGGAATACGGGATACGCCATCCGCTTCTACCTGCACATAGAGGGCGACGGCATCCCCGGCAGCCTGCACTTTGAGACCACCCTCCAGGGGAGCCCGCCCGACCCCGCGACCTGCGAGGAGGTGGAGGCAGAGGACATTGCCGCCCTCATCTTCACCGGCGGCACCACCGGCTTCCCCAAGGCCGCGCAGGTCTCCCACCGCATGATCGCCTGGAACACCCTGAACACCGTCATCCACGACCTGACCCACAACGACGTCTACCTCAACGTCTTCCCGATGTTCCACACGGGGGGCCTCTTCGTCTACACCCTGCCCCAGGTCATCCTAGGCGGGACGACCATCCTCATCCGCCAGTTTGACCCCGCGCGGGTCCTGCGCCTGATTGAGCAGGAGCGGGTGACGGTCTTCGCCGGTGTGCCGACGATGTACCAGATGATGACCCAGGCCCCCAACTGGGCCGAGGCCGACCTTTCCTCGCTGCGGTTCTGCACCAGCGGCGGCGCCCCCCTGCCCGTCCCGCTGGTGGAGCAGTACGTCCGGGAGAAGGGCGTGCGCTTCAAGCAGGGCTTCGGGATGACCGAGTTCGGTCCGGGCATCTTCGCCCTGGCGCCGGAGGACGCCGTCCGCAAGGCCGGCTCCATCGGCCGTCCCAACTTCTTCGTGGACGCGCGGGTGGTGGACGACGAGAACCGTCCCCTGGGCCCCAACCAGTTGGGCGAACTGGTCCTCAAGGGCCCGTCCATCTGCTCCGGCTACTTCGGCGACCCGGAGGCGACGGCGGGCCTGCTGGATGAGGAGGGCTGGTTCCACACCGGCGACCTGGCCCGCTACGACGAGGAGTGGTACTTCTACATCGTTGACCGCAAGAAGGACATGTTCATCTCCGGCGGCGAGAACGTCTATCCGGTGGAGATTGAGAAGGCCCTCTACGAGCATCCGGCGGTCCATATGTGCGCCGTGGTCGGCGTGCCCGACCCCCATTGGGGCGAGGTGGGGCTGGCCTGTGTCGTCCTCAAGCCCGGCGCCACGGCCACGGAGGAAGAACTCATCGCCTTCCTGCAGGACCGTCTGGCCCGCTACAAAGTCCCCAAACGGGTGGTGTTTATGGAAAGCCTCCCCATCTCGGCGGCGGGGAAAATCCTGAAGCGAGAGTTGCGGGAGCAGTTCGCAACGGAATACGGAATACGCAATACGTGAAGCGTGAAGCGCGAAAGGAGGCGCGAAATGGGCACGATTCCGACACTGGAAGGCATCCGTTCCCAAATGGTGCAGACGGAGCGGCTGCGGATGCACGTCCTCACTGCTGGCCCCGAAGACGGCGTCCCGGTGGTCTTCATCCACGGCAACGGCTCCTCGGCGACCTTCTGGGAGGAGACCATGCTGGCGTTGCCCGCGGGCTTTCGCGGCATCGCCCCCGACATGCGCGGCTACGGCGACACCGAACCCCTGCCGGTGGATGCCACGCTGGGCCTGGGCGACATGGTGGAGGACGTCCATTCTCTGGTCCGGGCAATGGGACTGGGCAAATTCCACCTCGTCGGTCATTCCATGGGCGGCGGCATTGTGATGAAGTACGCGATCGCCTACCCCCAGGACCTGCTCTCCATCACCCTGGTGGACACCATGTCCCCCTACGGTTATAGCGGGAGCAAGGATGTGGACGGCACCCCCTGCTACGAGGACGGCGCCCCGGCGGGCGCGGCGAGCGTCAACCCCGACTTCGTCCGCCTGCTGAAGGAAGGCGACCGGAGCGCGGAGAATCCCGTCTCCCCCCGCAACGTCATGCGCCAGTTCTACTTCAAGCCGCCGTTTGTCCCGAAGCGGGAGGAGGAACTGCTGAGTGCGATGCTTTCCCTGCGGGTGGGCGAGGACTGGTATCCGGGCGACTTTGTCCCCTCGCCCCACTGGCCGGGGGCCGCGCCGGGCACCCGGGGCATCGTCAACGCCTTCAGCCGCAAGTACTTTGACGCCAGCGGCATCGCCGACATCTCGCCGAAGCCCCCCATCCTCTGGATTCGCGGCGCGGACGACCTGGTGGTCTCCAACGCCGCGATGTGGGACATCGCCGCGCTGGGGGCGCTGGGGTTCGTCCCCGGCTGGCCCGGCCCCGCAGAGTGCCCGCCCCAGCCCATGCTGGA
>CALDFY010000119.1 GCA_937942115.1 uncultured Anaerolineae bacterium
CGCTTCCCGCCGCCTCGGGCGCCGATGGGAAATCGGCCTCCCCTGGGGGCAACCGCGAGGGTTGCCCCTACGCTTCGCGCCGGGCGTCAACCTGCGTTGACGCCCTTCTCAGGAGGTCGGCGAAGGCCGACCTGGTTGCGAACGAGTGAAGGGACCCGGCCGAAGGCCCAAAGGGCTGGCTTCAGTCAGCGCCCGAGGCGGCGACCCAACTGGCGCAGCCCCTTAAGTTAACGCATATGGGGGGCCAGGGGGAGGAGTGAGGCCCATCACCCGGCAGGCGATAAAACAGACACCTGGAATTTTAATGCCGTCCAAAGGTGTCCCGATTTTCGTTCGGAAAATGAACCATCCTGGCGCTTCCCACCCGGGTACCGCCGGGTAACCGCACAGGTGGCAATTTTTCCAGTTGCAATGAGCCCCTGGCCCAGGTAGTTACGGGATCATGCATAAAAACAGCCGCTACGTTCAAAAGTTACGGACAAGAAGGCGGGGTTTTGCAGCGGCCAGCGCCGCAAAACCCCGCCTTTCTCCCCGAGAATGCGCTATCGGTATATATCCAGGATGTCTCGCAGCATCGTCGCCGCCGAAGGGAGCGGCGTCGGCTCATCTATCGCGGCCATCAGAGTGCCGTAGATGTCGGTGTGATAGACCACCCCCATCTGCTTGCGGCCCAGGCGGGCCAGGAAGTGGTCGCCGGGCAGGGGGACGGGCGCTACCCGCATAGACACCCCCCCGTCGGGAAGCCGGTCCGCCGTCGCCAGCAGTTTGTAGGCCCGCCCCTCCCGCCGCGCGGCCAGGACGTCGGCACCGCTGAGGGCCGTGATGCCCATCCGCTCCACCTCCTCCAGCCGGGCCGGGTACTCCATCACCCCGTTGACCAGGATGACCAGTTTCGCCGCCGCGTCCCAGCCCTCCAGGTCAAAGGACGGATCGGCTTCCAGGACGCCCTCTGCCCGGGCACGGGCCTGCGCCTCCTCCCAGGAGAGGCCGTCGGCCAGGAGTTCCAGGATGTAGCCGGTGCAGAGGTTGGGGACGGCCTCTATGCGGTGGACGGTCGCGCCGCGCAGGTCGCGCTGACCGATGGAGAGAGCCGGAAGCCCCCCGGCGACAGTGCCGTCAAACCGGAGTTGGACGCCCCGGCGGGCCGCCCGGTCGTGGAGTTCCCGGTAGGCCAGGACCAGCGGCCCTTTGTTGGGGGTGACGACGTGCATCCCCCGCTCCAGCGCCAACCGGACATGGGTGAGGCCCGGCTCGGCCCCCTGGCGCAGGTTCACCGGCGACGCCTCGCAGAGGACATCCGCATTGGCCTGGGCGATGAGGTCGGCCGCAGGCCAACCGGGCCGGCCCACACCAGGCAGGTCGGCGACGGAGTGGCCGGCCTCCTTCAGGGCAGCGACGCGAGCCGGGTCCAGCCCGGCCGGGTCGTACGCGGCGCCCCGGCGGTCGGCCGCGCCGACCAGGAGCAACCGCAGGCCGTAGCGGGTCTCCACCTCCGGCCCCTTCTGGGCCAGCAGGTCACAGAAGCGCCGCCCCAGATTCCCCAGGCCGATCAGGAGCAGACGGACGGTGATGGTGTCCATTTTTTCGCAAGATAAATCTTGCGCTACAGTACATCTTGCGCTACCGGGGCTGGAGGGCGGCCTCCCGGCCCAGGCGGAAGGCGGTGCGGTTAGCCTCGGCGTAGCGCGGGGGGACACGCTGGATAATGGCCTCTTCCCACACTTCCGGTGGGGTCTCCAGCAGGGCAGAGAGCGCGCCCAGGATGACGCTGTTGACGGCGCGGGTCGTCCCGGCCCGCTCGGCCAGATTCAACCCGTCCACCAGAATCACCTGCGCGGCCCGGCGGCGCAGCGCCTCCAGAAGGGCGGCCTCGTCCGGATAGACCGCGTTGCCCACCGTCACCGACATGGGGGCCATTTTCTGGTGGTTGACGACGACGCGCCCGCCCGGCCGCAGCCACTCTATCCAGCGCGCCGCCTCCAGAAGTTCAAAGGCCACCAGGACGTCCACCGTCCCCTGCTCGGCGATGGGAGCGCCGACCCGCTCCCCCCAGCGGACGTGGCTCTCCACCACCCCACCCCGCTGGGCGAAGCCGTGCACCTCCGACTTCTTGGCCTCCAGGCCCAGGTTCAGACCGACCTGTGCGGCGATGTCCGAGGCCGTCAGCACCCCCTGACCGCCGACACCCACGAACAGAAAGTTCATCGGTTGAGCCGACATATCCCCTCCGAATAATATGCAGTGCGCCCTCTCCGACTCAGGGGGCCTATCGGTATTTTGCCGCCAGATACTCCACCAGAACGGCCCGTTCTGCCTCCGTCAGTTCGGCGCCCCGCCTGATCATCCGGGCCACGGTCCGCTCCCACTCCTCGGCCGTCTTACGGGCGCTTTCTACCCGCTCCAGTGTGTGGCAGACCGTGCATCGCTCCTGGAGCAGGGTCGCCCCATCGGCCACCGGGGGAGACGCCGCCACAGTGGGAGACACCGCCACGGTGGGAGACGCCGCCACAGTGGGAGAAGGGGTCTCGGTCCGGCCGCCACACGCCGCCAGAATCCCCACTACCAACACTACGAGGGCGATCAGCCAGGGATAGAACTTGCGAGTCATTTTGCCTCCTTTATCATATCATATCAGTAGTACCGCCGGACCGTAGACGCCGGCACATCGGTCAGGACGGCGCCGACGATCCGCACATGGGCCCGTTCCAGCAGTTCCCGCGCCTGGCGGGCCTGCTCGCGACGAGTCCGCCCGGCAGTCACCACCAGGAGGACCCCGTCCACTTTCATCCCCAGGACTGCCGCGTCGGTGACGGCGAGGACCGGGGGCGCGTCAAAGATCAGAACATCGGCCCGGGAACGGAGGAGCGCGATGATCTCCTCCATCCGACGGGAGCCCAGCAGGTCGGCCGGGTTGGGGGGAAGGGGGCCGCTGGGGAGCAGCCAGAGATTCTCCACGCCGACCTCTACCAGCGGCGGCTCGGCCCGGGCTTGAGGGTCCACGAACATCGTCGTCAGGCCGCGCTCGCTGGAAACGCCGAAGATTTGATGCAGGACAGGTCGGCGCAAATCCGCGTCCGCCAGAATGGTCCGGTGCTCCCCCTGGGCCATCACCACCGCCAGGTTGGCCGCCGCGAGGGATTTCTCCCGCTCCGGTGCCGGAGAGGTCACCACCAGTGCCTCTATGGGCTGATCCAGGCCGGCGAAGGTCAGGTTGGTCCGCAGCGTCCGGTAGGCCTCCGCCGCCGGTGAACGGGGGTCGGTCAGGGTAACCAACGGGGGTTTGCTCATCGCATAATCTCCTCTTCCATCTTGCGTGAAATGTTGTGCGAGACGCCGCTCCGCTTGCGCTCCGGGGCTGACTCCGAACAAACGCCACTCCGCTTGCGCTCCGGGGCTGACTCTGAGCGGTGCGCTTACTCGGCCGGAGGGACGGTCCCCAGTACGGCCAGACCCAGCCACTGTTCCACGTCGTCGGGGGTGCGGATGATGCCCGATTCGGCCCACTCCAGGAAGAAAATGATGACGAAGGCGATGATCAGGCCGAGGATGGCCCCGGCAATCGCCATAATAGGGAGGCTCGGGGGCCAGGTCTGGGAGTATATCGGTTCGTCCCGCAGTTCGGCAAAGACCCGGTCTTCCTTGCGCTGTTTCTGGTTCTCCTGATCGCGCCACTCCACCAGCAGGGTGGCCCAGGTTTTGGCGATGCGGTTGGCCTGCTCGCCGTCCGTATCCTCAATCTCAATCCGGATGATCATCCGGTCGTCCTCGGCCGCGAAACGGGCATTGGCCCGCAACTGCTCCGGTTTCATATCCAGACTCAACCGGGTGAGTACTTCCTGGGCCCACTTGTTCGAGTCGGCGACGCTCATATAGGACCGCAGGAGCGTCTTGGCGGACTGGGTGAGGCCGAAATCGGGGCGGGCCGGCTGGATGAGGACCTCGGCCGTGGATTGGTAAACGGGGGTCTGGAGACGGCTGAAGGCAACGGCGCTGATGCCCGTCACCAGCACCGCGACGGCGATAATCCACCACCGTTTGCGCAGAATCTGGAGATACTGCGAAAGTTCCATCGGGTTCACCTCCTTGCAGGTGGGTTTATTTTACCACGAGAAGGGATGAATGCAAAGGGAGGGTTGCCACCCCCGCCGTTTTGAGGTATACTCTTCCCACGATGGACTTCCTGGATCAGATGTGGGCCATCGTCGTCAAAGATGTGGCCGCAGAGTGGCATACCCGGGAGATGGTCAGCGCTATGCTGGTCTTCGCGGTGCTGTCGCTCCTGGTTTTCAGTTTCGCCCTGGACCTGCGCGGCGCAACCGCCCGCGCCGCCGCGCCGGGCGTCCTCTGGGCCACCGTCGCCTTCGCCGGCACCCTGGGCCTGAGCCGCTCCCTGGTCCGGGAGCAGCAGACCGGCTGTATAGACGGCCTTCTCCTGGCTCCTATGGACCGGACGGCCATCTTCTTCGGTAAGGCGCTGGGGAATCTGTTCTTCATTGTTGTCGTGGAAACCATCCTGCTTCCCCTGTTCGCCGGATTGTTCAACGTCCCGCTGCTGCGCCCGGAGGTCGTGCTGGTGACGCTCCTGGGGACGGTGGGGTATGCCGCTGTGGGGACCCTGCTGGCGGCCATTGCGGTGAACACCCGGGCGCGCGAGGTCCTGCTGCCCGTCCTGCTCCTCCCCCTGGCTTTCCCGGTCCTCATCGCTGCCGTCCAGACCACCGGCGCGTTGCTGGAGGGAGGGACGCTGGCAGAAACGGGCGGCTGGATCCGCCTCATCGTCGTCTACGACCTGGTGATTCTGGCCGTCGCCACGCTGACGTTCGGGTATGTTCTGGAGGAGTAGGGGCAGGGCTTGTCCATTGCCCTGGGCGCCGATGGGAAATCGGCCTCCCCTGGGGGCAACCGCTGTAGGGGCAGGGCTTGCCCCTGCCCCATACAGGGCAACCGCGAGGGTTGCCCCTACGCTTCGCGCCAGGCGTCAACCGATGCCCATTCCGGCCCTCACCCCACCCCTTACCTATAGGTGTCGTATGCCAACACATCGTTCCGGATAGAGCGCTCCTTAACCGAAGAAAAACCGCCGAGACATCGTGCCAGCCCAGGTAAGGGCTTGGCCCATCACGACCCCCACGTACCCTAACGGGCGGCTCCGGGCCGAAGA
>CALDFY010000120.1 GCA_937942115.1 uncultured Anaerolineae bacterium
GGGCCCAGCGGGAGATTGTCCGGAAGGGGGGGTCTGAGGGCCGCCGGGCGGCTTCTCGGCCCAATTGATATAATTGTAAATGTACAGCGTATGGCCCGGCTCAAAACCGGGTTGGGGGTATTTTTGTCCAAAGTCCAGTTAAAAAGAGCCAGCCTCGCCCATTCTGCTATCTCATCGGAGAAGATGGACATCGCCCCTGAGATCAAAAGTCGCTTCATCCAGGCCGGAATCGGCCTTCTGGCCCTGTCCGGGTTCCTGATGCTTCTCCCCCAGCCGGTCCTTGCCGACCCTGCGCCGCCCACCACGCCGGCCCAGCAGCCGGCCCTCTCCCCCTACTGGCATCCGGCTGTGGCTCGCTGGGAGCCCATCATCTTGGAAGAAGCCGGGCGGCGCGGAATAGACCCGGACTTCATCACGGCGGTCATCTGGACCGAATCACTGGGCCGCCCCCACCTGCATAGCCCGGCGGGAGCGGTCGGGTTGATGGGCGTGATGCCCAAAGAGGCCGGTTTCTCCTGGCGCCCCACCGCCCAGGAACTGGAGGACCCCGCCCTGAACGTCTTCTGGGGCACGCGTACCCTCGCCATCGTCATCCGGCAGGCTCGGGGGGACCTCTATCTGGCCCTGGCCGCCTACAACGGTGGCTGGGAACAGATTCACTTTCCCGGACCCCGTCGCTACGCTGAAGACACCCTGCTCCACTACGCGCGGGCGGTGGCGGTCCGCATGGGCCTCCCCGCTGAAGGCCCCTGGGTGGCCACCCTGGCCGCTGTGGACCCCCGGGCCCGTACCGGCATGACCGTCCTGGGTCCCCAGTACCCGCTGGCTCGCTACAGCGCCCGTCCGGTCGCCTTCCGTCTCAAAGACGCCGGGGTAGCGGGACGTCCCACCGCGCTGGTCTTCGCCCCCCGCAACACTGAAGACCTGGACGGCGACATCGGCCTCTGGCTCTGGTGGAACGGACAAGTCCTCCGCCGATCCGAACCGATGAGGGCATCTATTCCGGGGGGTGTCCTGAGCGCAAATCGCTAACCTGCATCCTGCATCCTACATCCTGCATCCTGCATCCTTTAAGGAGTCCCTTGGCCGGAGAAAGGGTACTGGTTGTAGATGATAGTAACGAGGTACGGGACATCATCGCGAACCTCATCCTGGAGCCCGCCGGTTATCGGGTACTGACCGCCAACAACGGCGCGGACGGTTTCCGGCTGTTGACGGAGACCCGACCGGACCTTCTGATCCTGGATGAGCAGATGCCGGGAATGACCGGCATTCAGGTCCTTCGGGCCATGCGGGAGCAGAACATCCAGACCCCGGTCATTTTTATGACCGCATTCGGCTCCGAAGACCTGGCCGTTCAGGCCTTCCGCCTGGGCGTGCGGGATTACGTCATCAAACCCTTTGAGCCCCAGGAAATGGCCCGAGCGGTTGATCGGGCCCTGACGGAACTTCGCCTGCGCCGAGAACGGGACCAACTGGTCGCCCAACTGGAGGAGGCCAACCGCCGACTTCAACAGCAGGTACAGGAACTGAACACCCTCTATTCCATCGGACGCTCCGTCACCTCGCGGCTGGACCTGGAGGTCGTGCTGACCCGTGTGGTGGAGGCGGCCGTCTTCCTGACCCGGGCCGAAGAGGGGGTGCTGCTATTGCTGGACCCGAAGACCGGCGAACTGATCCTGCGGGCCGCGAAAAACGTGGACGAGAAGCAGGCGCGCGAACTGCGGGTTCCCGTGCGGGACTCCCTCGCCGGGCAGGTCTTCCAGAGCGGTGAACCCCTGCTGATCACCGAGGGACAGTCCAAAGTGGTGACCGGATACATGGTTCACTCGCTCATCTACGCTCCCCTCCGGACGCCGGAACGGGGCATTTTCGGTCTCCTGGGCGTGATGAATCGGGAGAAAACCCGTTCCTTCACCCCCCACGACGTCCGTCTCCTCTGCGCCCTGGCCGACTACGCTGCAATCGCGCTGGAAAACGCCCGTCTCTACGATGAGACGGAGGAAGGGCGACGCAAACTGGAGGCCGTTCTTCACGCGACCGAAGAGTTGGTCATCATTCTGGATCCCGAAATGCGCGTCCTCCTCTGCAATCCTGCCGCCATAGCGGTTTTACGACTGCCTGCGGGGGACGTCGTCGGGAAAAAGATTCACGAAGTCACGTCCAACAATACGATATTGGACCTTTGCTGGAAGGGCAGCCGCGCGCAAAAGGCTTATCATGCAGAAGTCTGGTTTCCTGGGGGGCGTACCTACAGCGCCCAGTTGACTCCGGTGGAAGGGGTGGGATACGTCCTGATGATGCACGACATCACCCAGATCAAGGAACTGGACCGGGTGAGAGCCGAGTTCCTGGCTACCGTCTCCCACGACCTAAGGAGTCCTCTGGCGGCAATTCGGGGGTATGTGGACCTTCTGGAAAAGGTCGGCCCCCTGACCGAGCAACAGCAGGATTTTGTGGGAAAAATTCGCCGCAGTATCGCCCATATCACCGCCCTCGTCAGCGACCTGCTGGAACTGGGCCGCATTGAGGCCAGCCCGGAACTGGAAATGGAACCGTTCCACCTGGAAAGCATTATAGACGCCGTGGTGGACGGCTACCGTCAGATTGCCGCAGAGAAAGGGCTGAGCCTGCGGTGGGAACTCACCCCGCTTCCGCTCATCCGGGGAAATCCCCACCGACTGCGCCGGGTGGTAGAAAATCTCCTCAGCAACGCCATCAAATACAATCGGGAGGGAGGATGGGTCGCCGTCAGCGCAGAGTACCGGGAAGGCTACATCGTCGTGCGAGTCGCCGACAGCGGGATTGGCATCCCCCCCGAAGACCTCCCCCACATCTTTGACCGGTTCTACCGCGTCCAGCGCCCGGAGACGGAAGACGTTGAAGGCACGGGCTTGGGGCTCTCTATCGTCAAGTCCATTGTTGAGAAACACGGCGGACGGGTCTGGGTGGAAAGCCGGCTGGGCGAAGGCACGACCTTCACCCTCATCCTCCCCACAATGGAGCAACAGGCACCCGCCTCTGCTTGACAATCCCCTCGTTCCGGTTATAATTCTCCCCTGGTAGAGCAACTCCTGCGGAGTTGCTCTATTACTTTCAGAGAATCTATCCATCCAGGAGGTTAGAATGCGCAGTTTTGCTGGTCGGGACATCCTGTCCCTGAAAGACTTTGAGCGGTGCGAGTTCTTCCACATCTTTGAGGTCGCCCAGAAAATGGAGCCTATCGCCCGCTCCCGCCGCAACGTGGACATGCTGAAGGAAAAGACCCTGGTAACCGCCTTCTATCAGCCGTCCACGCGCACCCGCCTGGCCCATGAAGCCGCCATGCACCGTCTGGGCGGGCACGTGGTGGGATTCGCCGACCCCAAGATGACGCGCGCGGGTGACTTCTACCAGGAGTCCATCAAAGACACCGTCCGCATGCTGGAATTTTACGGCGACGTTATCGTGATGCGCCACTTCCAGCAGGGCGCGCCCCACGAGGCGGCCAAGTGGGCGTCCATCCCCGTCATCAACGCCGGGGACGGCTGGGGCGAGCACCCCACCCAGATTCTGACCGACCTCTACACCGTCCTGCGGGAGAAGGGCCGCATAGACGGCCTGAAGTGGCTGGCCGTGGGCGACATGCGTATGCGCACCATGCACTCCCTGGCTTACGCCCTGACCCAGTTTGATTGCCCCATCACCTTTGTCGCTCCGCCGGAGATGAGCCTGACCGATGAGTTCAAGGCCGAACTCCGCCAGTACAGCCTGAACTTTCGGGAGGCGGAGCACGTGGAGCAGGCCATCGGCGACGCCGACGTCATTCTGGTGGAGCCCGTCGTCCAGCCCGACTACACCAAATCCCGCGACGAACGCACGGGCGAGGTGGGCCTGACCCCCGCCAACTATAAAATCACCCGCGAACTGCTGGAGCGCAAGGCGAAGCCGGATGCCATTCTCCTCCACTCCCTCCCGCGCATGGACGAAATTCCCACCGACGTGGACATCACCCGCTGGTCCCGCTACTGGCAGGAAGCCTTCTACGGCGTGGTGATGCGAATGGCCCTGCTGGCGCTGGTCCTGGGCGCGATGGAGTAGCGTTCGTAGTCAGCCCCAAAGCGCAGCGGAGTGGCGTCCTTGACGGCACTCCACTCCGTTTCGTGCCTTACTACGAACAAGGCCACGCAGCGCAGCGGAGTGGCGTCCTCAACGGCACTCCACTCCGTTTCGTGCCTTACTACGAACAAGGCCACGAAGCGGGCGGAGTGGCGTCTCGTCAACACAAAAACTGATTTCTCTTCCGCGTTCACAGAACAAGAGGAGGCCAGATATGCAGACCCACCTGAGAAACCGCGACCTGATCGGTGACCTGGACTTCTCCAAAGAAGAAGTAGAAACCGTCCTGGACGTGGCCTTTGACCTGAAACGCAAACGGGCCCTGGGCGAGCCCCACCCCTATCTGCGGGATAAGGTGCTGGCGATGCTCTTCTTCTTCTCCAGTACCCGCACGCGCGGCTCCTTTGAGGCCGGCATGGCCCAGTTGGGCGGGCATGCCGCCTTCATTGAGAGCAAAACCACCCAAATTGCCCATGGCGATACACCCAAAGAAATCGGCGAAATCTTCGGCCGCTACTTTGACGGCATCGCCATCCGGCACGTGGAGTGGGGCGTGGGCAACCGGTACATCACCGAAGTCGCCCGCTACAGCCGGGTCCCCGTCCTCAATATGCAGTGCGACATCTACCACCCCTTCCAGTGCCTGGCCGACCTGATGACTATCATAGAGAAAAAGGGGCGGGACCTGCGGGGCAAGCGGCTGGTCGTCTCCTGGGCCTACGCCGCGTCCTATCTGAAGCCCATCTCGGTGCCGCAATCTCTCATCCTGCAGATGCCCCGCTTCGGGCTGGACATCACCCTGGCCTACCCACCGGAGTTCGGGCTGATGCCGGATATTGTCGCCCAGGCGCAGGCGGAGGCGCGCCGCTACGGCACCGCCTTTGACGTCATCGCCGACCCCAACGGGATGGAGGAAGCCTGCAAGGGCGCCGACATTATCTACGCCAAGTCCTGGGGGCCGTTGCTGACCACCACCGACCCGGAGGAAGGGAAGCGCATCCAGGACCGGTACCAGCACTGGATAATGGACGAGGCGAAACTCCGTCTGGCCAAACCCGATGCCATCTACATGCACCCCCTCCCCGCCGACCGCAACATAGAGGTGACCGACGGGGTGCTGGACGGCCCGCAGTCCGTCGTCTACGACCAGGCGGAGAACCGCCTCCACGTCCAGAAAGCCGTTATGGCGCTGACGATGTGAACGTGCCAGGCACTTTGGCGAGTGCCTGGCACGTCCCGACGCAGGCCGCCAGGCCTGTTTCTCACCCCCCGGCCCCTTTCCTGACCACGGGGTCAAGGAGGGGAGAGGAAGGGGTTTTGCGACGGCCTTTGGCCACCGCAAAACCTCTCCCCCCTTCCCCCAAGCGCAGCGACGGGGAAGAGGAATGAAGGGGGGCAAAAGTTAGCACCGTTGGGCGAACAGCCTGCACCACTCCGGGCCTGACGATGCTGTCACAGAACCACCGATGATCCCGGAATACGCAATACGGAGTACGACTATGCGAAAACTGGCGGTTGTAGCCATTGGCGGAAACTCGTTGATCAAAGATAACACCCGCGTGAGGGTGGAAGACCAGTACGAAGCCGCGAAGGAGACGTGCTACTACATCGCGGATATGATTGAACAGGGCTGGGATGTGGCGATCGGCCACGGGAACGGCCCGCAGGTCGGCTTTATCCTCCGCCGCTCCGAAATCGCCCATCAGGTCGCCGGGATGCACGAGGTGCCGCTGGACGTCTGCGGAGCGGATACCCAGGGGGCCATCGGCTACGCCCTCCAGCAGAACCTGCAGAACGAATTCCGGCGGCGGGGCATCGCCAAACAGGCCGCCACGGTGGTCACCCAGGTGGTGGTGGACCGGAACGACCCGTCCTTCCAGAACCCCACCAAGCCCATCGGCGGCTTTATGACCGAAGAGGAGGCCCGACGGCGGGCCCGGGAGGAGGGCTGGACGGTGGTGGAGGACGCCGGTCGGGGGTGGCGACGGGTTGTCGCTTCTCCCCTCCCGCAGCGCATCGTGGAACTGGACGCGGTGCGGCGGCTGCTGGACGCGGGCATCGTGACCATCACGGTGGGCGGGGGCGGTATCCCCGTCATTGAAGACGAGAACGGCGACCTGAAGGGCGTCGCCGCCGTCATTGACAAAGACTACGCTGCGTCCCTGCTGGCCCGCTCCATCGGCGCCGACCTGTTCCTCATCTCTACCGCCGTGGAGAAGGTGTACCTGAACTTCAACAAGCCCGACCAGCGACCGGTGGACGTGATGACCGTCTCCGAAGCGAAGCGGTACATGGCCGAGGGCCACTTCGCCAAAGGGAGTATGCTTCCCAAGATTCAGGCCATCGTTTGGTTCCTGGAGGCCGGAGGCAAGGAGGCCATCATCACCAATCCGGAGAACATCGCCCGGGCGCTCCGGGGCGAGACGGGCACCCGCGTCATTCCCGACTGATCCGCTGCGGACGGGCCAGGCACTTTCGCAGTGCCTGGCCCGTCATTGACAGGACGGGAAGGGTGTGGTAGAATAATGATGCGGCAGGGAGCGTTCCCTCCGCGTGCCCGGAGGGATGGCCGAGTGGACGATGGCGGCGGTCTTGAAAACCGCTGTGGCCGCAAGGTCACCGGGGGTTCAAATCCCTCTCCCTCCGCTGAGCGCGTGGGGAGGTGCCGGAGTGGTCGATCGGGGCCGCCTGCTAAGCGGTTGTGGGGGTAAAACTCCACCCAGGGTTCGAATCCCTGCCTCCCCGCCTGGGCCCCCGTAGCTCAATTGGACAGAGCATTTGGTTGCGGACCAAAAGGTTGCAGGTTCAAGTCCTGCCGGGGGTACTACTCTTGAAAGCCCAAAGGGACGAGGCCGGACGCAGGGTTTCTCCTTTCGCAATCCGATGAGTCCACCTTGAGGGGGGTGGAGGGGCGATCATGTTAACATATAAGGCCATGTACAAGTTTCTCGACGAAGGCGTCCATGGCGAAGTACTGGATTTTCCAGGCGTTATTACGTGGGGCGCAGATTTGGAGGAGACACGCCGGCTGCTGGCAAGCGCCCTGTTAGACATGGCAGAGACCTACCTGCTACATGGTGAGCCACTCCCCCAACCTGACCTAAACGCCACGGACTCCGATGCCGACCTGGAAGAACCGATCTACCTGTTGCTGACAGCCGCGACCCGTGTTACCTTGGTCCCCCAGGGTGCGGTGCCGTGAAAAGGCGTGATCTGCTGCAGCACTTGCGTCAGCATGGCTGCCGATTTGTGCGTGAAGGTAGGGAACATTCCATTTGGGAGAACCCTGCTACAGGCCGCCGCACCTCAGTGCCACGCCATCGGGAAATTCCAGATTACACCGCGAGGCGTATCTGCAAGCATCTGGGTATCCCCTTGCCCTCCTGAGCGCTTGAGACGCATCTCCCCCCAGAAGCGGGGGGAGAAGGGAGTAGAAGAGGGGTTTTGATGGCGGCAGCTTCGCCGCCGCCCTCAAAACCCCATTCCACCCCCTCCCCTCTCCCGCCGCCGAAGGCGAGCGGGAGAGGGGAGGGGTAAGGGGTGGGGTGAGGGCCGGAATGGGCATCCCCCGCTCCCCGAAAAACCTACACTTGTCAGCGGGAGGATTCCCCCTTCGGGGGGCCGTAGACGACCCGGTGGCTGCGCAGCCGAACCAGCAAGTTGGTCCTCTTTTCTACGACCAGAGGGTAGATGAAGAGGGG
>CALDFY010000121.1 GCA_937942115.1 uncultured Anaerolineae bacterium
CGCTGAGGGAGCCGGAGTGCCCCTGCCATCTCCTGCTGGTGGCGGCTGAGGGGCCGCACATCGCGGGGTGGTGCCGCCTCTTCCCGACCGATGGGGGCGCGCTGGAACTGGGCATCGGGGTGGTGGCCCCCTGCCGGCGGCAGGGAGTGGGCCGCGCCCTGCTGGGCGCCGCGCTGGATTGGGCCTCGGCCCGGGGAATACCGGTAGTGCTGGAGACCCGAACCGACAACATTCCGGCCATCCGCCTCTTCACCCACGCTGGCTTCCGGGTGGTTGGACAGACGGACGGCCACTGGCAAATGCGATACCCATAACTGCGCCCTGCGACCTGATCCCTGCTCCCTGCGACATGCGCCCTGTGAGGAGGCAACCGGCGGTGAAGGATAAAACCGAGTTTCCGCAAATCTTCTGGGATTCTGACCGCGACCGGGCGGAACAGGACTGCGCCTGCTCCGCAGAACCTCCCTTTTTCATAGCGAGGACGGCGCCGGAACAGGATGCCGAAACGGACTGCGCCTGCGCCTCTGCCGCCCTTTCTAATCTGCAATCTGCAATTTGCAATCTCCAATCCGCCACCCTCTGGGGACTTCCTCCCTCCATCTATCGCGCCCCCCTGTCCGAGGGCTACCAACTGGCTTTCAGCCCCGTCGGCCCTGCCGGAGTGGTGGTGCTCAACGGCCCGGCGGCCCATCGCCTGGATTCCTTTGCCACCCCCGCCCCCCTCACCGACCCCGTTGCCCGCCAACTGGCCGCCCTGGGCCTGCTCACCCCAGTCCCCCTAACGGAATACGCAATACGCAATGCGTTCTCCGTCCTCACCCTCTGGCTCCACCTCACGGCCCGCTGCAACCTCCGCTGCGCCTATTGCTACGCCCCCCGGGGCGACGCCGATATGTCCCCGGAGGTGGGGCGGGCGGCGGTGGACGGAGCCCTCCGCTCTGCCCAGGCCCACGGCTTCCGGGCCCTGAAACTCAAGTACGCCGGTGGTGAGCCCACCCTGAACCTACCCACCCTCCGCGCCGTCCACGAGCACGCGCGGGTGCGCGCCGCCCAGACCGGCCTGGAACTGCGGGAGGTTGTCCTCACCAACGGCACTGCCCTCACCCCCGCCCTGCTGACCTGGCTCCGGGATGAGGGGATCCGGCTTTCGGTCTCCCTGGACGGCCTGGGCCCGGCCCACGACGGGCAGCGGATGGCCGCCGGTGGCGATGGCTCCTTCGCCGCCGTCGCCGAGGGGGTGGAGCGGGCGCTGGCCCTGGGCCTCACCCCCCACCTCTCCATCACCGTCACCGCGCGCAATGTGGACGGCCTGGCCGGGGCAGTGGCCTTCGCGCTGGACCGGGGCCTCCCCTTCAACCTGAACTTCGTCCGCCCGGCCCCCGGCCGCCCCGACCTGACCCCGACGCCGGAGCGCCTCATCGCCGGCCTCCGGGCCGCCCTCTCCGAGATAGAACGCCGCCTGCAATCTCCACCGAATCTGCCATCTGCAATCCGCAATCCGCCATCCGTACCGAATCTGCAATCTGCAATCCGCAATCCGCCATCCGCGCCGAATCTGCCATCTGCCATCTGCAATCTGCCATCCGCACCGAATCTGCAATCTGCAATCCGCAATCCGCCATCCGCACCGAATCTGCAATCTGCAATCTGCAATCTGCTGGACCGTTGCGACTTCGGCTTCCCCCACCGCCACCCCTGCGGCGCCGGGCACGCCTATCTGGTGGTCGGGCCGGAAGGCAGAGTGGCCCGCTGCCATATGGAGATGGAGCGGGCCGTCGGCACTATCTGGGAGGAGGATCCACTGGCGGCGGTGCGGGCGGAGGACGGATTCCGCAACCCGCCGGTGGAGGAGAAGGACGAGTGCCGGGAATGCCCCTGGCGCTACGTCTGTGCCGGAGGGTGTCCGCTGATAGCCCAATGGCATCGGGGCACGCCGCTGGCCCCGTCCCCCTACTGCGCCGTTTACCGGGCCGTCCTCCCGGAACTCTTGCGGCTGGAAGGGTTGAGAATTCTGCGGGGGACTGGATAGCGGCAACGTAAATCCGAATTCGGTCAAGTGCCGGGCGTCCTGACTGGGCCCGGCACTTTTTATTTCAGCGATATATCAGATAATTGCGGCCCGAAGAGCCCTGTGTAAGCAACTTGTGAGCAATCTGTTGGCCGGAGGGTAACTTCCAGCAAACCAACTGCTACTTGTTTGACAGTGTGTCCGTTGTCCTTTCGGGTATGATAGAACTGAAAAATCCGCGCGGGAGGTGCACGATGGCGCTGGGATGGCTGATCATTTTCTTCATTCTGGCCTTCATCATCGGAGAGACCTTCGTGTTGGGAATCCAGTTCTTGCTGGTTGACCGCGATATTAAATTCGGCCGTCGTCTTAACCTGGGCACGCTGATCCTGGGCCTCATCAGTGTGCCGATGGCTCTGGGGATTGTCTTCGTCAGAGGCCCGTAGGAGGGTACCATGCTGGTCAATAACTCCATCACGGGTGCGCTGGTCCTGCTGGTCGTCGTGATGCTGGTCATCGGAGTGTTCGCGGGACTGGCTATCTCTGATAGCGACCTGGTTAACCCCTATCGCAACCAGGCCGAAGCGGAGCGGATCCGGCAGGAGGCTGCTATCCAGGCCCAACGGGACGCCATAGACCTCCAGACCTACCAGCGGGAACAGGAACTGCGCCTTCAGGCTCTGGAACAGCAGCGGGCCGACGAGCAGGCCTACCGGCAAGCCTGGCAGGAGGCGAAACTTCACCTTCTGCGGATGGCCGGCACAACGGTGATGATCACAATTGACCTCGCGGCGCTGATTCTGGGCATCGCCGTGGCCTTCCGCGTCATCGCTCCAGCGCGCCGTATCTGGATCCAATCATCCGCCGAAGTGCAGGCCACGCGGGGACAGATGCGCCGTCTGGCCCGGGAGAACGAGCGCCTGCTTCGCCGCCTGAACCTGTTGGAGCAGGAAATGGCGTTGACCGAAGGGGGCAACGGTCACCGCAAAGAATCGCCCATCCGGAGGGCATAAGGCCTCTTATCCCCCGCTTGACGAAGAGCGGCTCTGCGGGATGAACACCGTAGGGCCGCTTTTCATTTGCTCTTTGCCTCCCGCTCCCCTGCTCCCTGCTCCCCGCGACCTGCCACTTGCCCCCTGCACAGAACCGGCTATAATATACATAGCCGGAGGCCCGAATGAACGAAGAGC
>CALDFY010000122.1 GCA_937942115.1 uncultured Anaerolineae bacterium
CCATTGGGCGAAAAGCCCCTGGCTCCGATGCAAAGCCCCTTTCAGGGGCTTCCGGATAGCCCGTCAGGGCTTTGGTATCTGAGCCCGCCGCTTCAACGGCGGGCGGAAGTGGGCATCCCAGCCATCAGGGTAGGTAGTTACGATTTATGTTGATTTTCTTTGTGCCTTTATGTCTTGGTGTGAAAACGAAGAGGTATGGAATCCGATGGGCACAAACGATTACCCTCGCCTGCAATGCGCCCGCTGTGGCTACAGCGAACCGTTGACCCGTCCCCTGGAGCGCTGCCCCCAATGTGACGGGGACTGGCTGGATGTTCTCTACGACTACCCGCGCGTGGCCCGCATCTGGCAGCGGGAACTGCCTCGCCGCCCCCAGACCATGTGGCGCTACCGGGAACTCCTCCCCCTGCGGGACGATGCCCATCGGCTCAGTATGGGAGAGGGTGGCACGCCGCTCCTGCGGGCCGTCAACCTGGGGATGATGCTGGGCTGCTCCCATCTCTACATCAAGGACGAACGACAGGGGCCCACCGGCTCTTTCAAAGACCGTCAGGCCGCCCTGGCGGTCTCCGTGATGAAGGAACTGGGGATAACCGAGGCGGTTCTGGCCTCCACCGGCAACGTCGCCATCTCCTACGCCGCCTACTCCGCCCTGGCGGGCATCAAAATCTGGGCCTTCCTCACCAGTTTGGTCCCGGCGGAGAAGATGCGCGAGGTCGCCATCTACGGCGCCAAAGTCGTCAAAGTCACCGGCACCTACGACCAGACCAAGCAGGTGGCGGCGGAATTCGCCAGACGGCGAGGGCTCTATCTGGACCGGGGCATTCGCTCCATCGCCGCGCGGGAGAGTATGAAGACGGTGGCCTTTGAGATCGCCGAACAACTGGCCGCGCACCTGGGCCCCGGCCCCGCTACCCCCTGGCGCGCGCCGGACTGGTACGTTCAGGCCGTCAGCGGCGGGCTGGGGCCGGTGGGGGTGTGGAAGGGCTTTGAGGAACTGATGCGCATGGGCCTGGTAGACCGCATGCCCCGCCTGGCCTGCATCCAGGCCGAGGGGTGTGCCCCGATGGTCCACTCTTTTGAGAAGGGGCTGGAGAAGGCGGAACCGATCCTCAACCCCCGCACCCGCATCATCACCGTCGCCACCGGCGACCCCGGCCCGGCCTACACCTTCCTGGCGCGGGTGGTCCGGGAGCACGGCGGCGCCTTTGAGATGGTCAGCGACGAGGAGGCCTTCCGCGCCATCCATGTCCTGGCGAAACTGGAGGGCATTTCTATGGAGCCGGCGGCCGGTATGGCTTTCGCCGGCCTCTTCAAACTGCTCAGCAAGGGAGTCATCCGGCGGGACGAAGTGGTCGTCGTCAACTGCTCCGGCCACACCTTCCCGGTGGAAAAACACCTGCTGGGGGAGGACTGGGTCCAGACGGTGGAAGCGCCCGCCCGCGCGCCGGCCCCGGAGGAGGGACTGCTGGGGTCTCTGGAGTTGCTGGGTCGGAATGTCCGTCGGGTCGCCGTTCTGGAGGACGACCCCGGTGCTCGCCGCCTCCTCCGGCGCATCCTCCAGGCCCGGGGCCCCTACCAGATTCTGGAGGCCGAGAACGGCCGGGAGGGGCTGGAACTCATCCGCCGGGAGCGGCCCGACCTCATCCTGCTGGACCTGATGATGCCCGAAGTGGACGGCTTCGGGGTGCTGGAGGCGCTCCAGGCCGATGAGGAGTTGCAGGAGATTCCGGTCATCGTCGTCACGGCCAAAGAACTGACGCCCGATGAACGGGCTCGCCTGAGCGGCCACATCCAGGCCCTGCTCCAGAAAGGTGCCTTTACCGATGAGGAACTGCTCCGCGAAATCGGCGGTGCAATAGAGAACGCGTAGCGTAGCGCAAGATTTATCTTGCGTCCCGTAGCGCAAGATTTTGCAACTGGAAAAATTATCCACCTGTGCGGTTGGGATGGTTTGAACCGCTGCCCTTACCCCTCCCTATCCCTCCCCTCTCCCGCAAGCGGTAGAGGGGAGGGAGTTAAGGTAGGGGTTTTGCGGCGGCGAAGCCGCCGCCCTCAAAACCCCTCTTCCCCCCTTCTCCCCCGCTTCTGGGAGAAGGGGAGCAAGGGGGGATGAGGGGGCAAATTCCACCTCAGGCGATTGCCCAAATCATTTGTTAAACTGCTACATCTTGCGTCCCGTAGCGCAGGATTCATCGTGCGGAACAGGAGGAATCGTATGCCCCGGGAACCCCGTGCTCGCATCCTCTACGTAGAGGACGACCCCTCCAGCGCCCGGCTGGTCCAGCGGATTCTGGAGGCCGAAGGCTTTGAGGTGCGCATCGCCACCGATGGGATCGCTGCGCTGGAGGTGGCGCGGCAACTGCGGCCCGACCTCATCTTGATGGACATCAACATCAGCGGTCTGGACGGCTATGAGGTCACCACCCGCCTGCGCGCGCTGGAAGAACTGAAGGACATCCCCATCGTCGCTGTGACCGCCGCCACCCTGCGCGGAGACCGGGAACGGGCCCTCATCGCCGGATGCGACGGCTACATCCCCAAACCCATAGACGTGGACCGTTTCCCTCAGCAGGTGGAGGCGTTCCTGGGCGGTCTGCGGGAACGGATAGAATCTCCTCAGGAGAAAGCGGACTATCTGGTAGAATACAGCCGCCGCCTGGTGGAGCGGCTGGAGGAGAAAATCCGCGAACTGGAGAGGGCCCACGCCGAACTCCAGCGGCTGGATAAGATGAAGACCGACTTCATCATCCTGGCCGGCCACGAACTGCGCACTCCCCTCTCCGCCATCTACGGCTACAGCCAGATTCTTCTCTCCATGCCGGACATCCCCGGCAGTCCAGAAGAGGAGGGAAGCCCCCGCCATCTGCTGCATCAGGTCATCCAGGCCACCCGTCGCCTGAACCAGGTGGTGGACGACATCCTGAACGTCTTCCTCATTGAAGCGAACAAACTGGAATTGAGCCTGGCACCGGTTCCTCTGTATTCCCTCATCCAGAACGTGGTCCGCAATATCCGCAATCTGGGCCCGGAGCGGCAGTTGACCTTTGAGTTTGAGGGACTGGAGGCCCTGCCGATGGTCATGGCGGATGCTCAGCGGCTGTTCCAGGCCCTCTGGCACGTGATCAGCAATGCCGTGAAATACACCCCTGACGGCGGCACTATCCGGATTGCCGGTCGGTTGGTGGACCACACCGTCCATCTGAGCGTCCAGGATACCGGCATTGGGATTGACCCGGCGGAGCGGGAGCGCATCTTTGACCGGTTTTACGTAGTGGAGGACACGATGCTCCATCATTCCAGCAAGACGGCCTTCAAGGGGGGCGGCCTGGGCCTGGGGCTCAGCCTGGCCCGGGGCATCATTGAGGCCCACAAAGGGAGAATCTGGATAGAGAGCGAAGGGCGGGACGAGGTCCGCCTGCCCGGAACCACCGTCCACATCCTGCTGCCCTTGCCGGACCAGTAGCGCAAGATTCCATCTTGCGCTGCAACGAAGTGGCTATGCGTCCCCAACCCACTTCCCGCATATGCTTCGTTCGTAGTCAGGCACGAAACGAAGTGGAGTGCCGTTCATACAGAGTGCTGTCCTGAGAGGTGGCTATGCGTCCCCAACCCACTTCCCGCATGTGCTTCGTTCGTAGTCAGGCACGAAACAAAGTGGAGTGCCGTTCATACAGAGCGCCGTCCTGAGAGGTGGCTATGCGTCCCCAACCCACTTCCCGCATGTGCTTCGTTCGTAGTCAGGCACGAAACGAAGTGGAGTGCCGTTCATACAGAGCGCCGTCCTGAGAGGTGGCTATGCGTCCCCAACCCACTTCCCGCATATGCTTCGTTCGTAGTCAGGCACGAAACGAAGTGGAGTGCCGTTCATACAGAGTGCCGTCCTGAGAGGTGGCTATGCGTCCCCAACCCACTTCCCGCATATGCTTCGTTCGTAGTCAGGCACGAAACAAATTGGAGTGCCGTTCATACAGAGCGCCGTCCTGAGAGGTGGCTATGCGTCCCCAACCCACTTCCCGCATGTGCTTCGTCTGCGGTCGCGAGAACCCCTGCGGCCTGAAACTGAAATTCACCGAGGACCCGGAGAACCGGGTTGTACGGGCCGAGTTCACCCTCCCGGAGGTCTATCAGGGCTATCCGGGCATCGCCCACGGCGGAATCATCGCCGCGATTCTGGATGAGGTCTCCGGACGGGCCATTATGCTGTACACCACCCACGACACCTTTATGGCAACGCTTCGCCTCACCGTCCGCTATCGCCGTCCCACTCCCGTCGGTACGCCCCTGGTCGCCGTCGGGTGGGTGGAGCAGATCGGCGGGGCGGGCGCCAAAGTGGCCGGGCAGATTCGCCTGCCCGATGGCACCGTCACCGCCGAAGGGGAGGCCCTGCTGGCAGCGGCCCCCGAGGAATTCCGCGCCCGCTGGGAAGCAGAGCGCCCGTACTGGAAGGTGGAATAGTGAGGAGGACAAATGCCCCGACGCATCGGCATCCGTCGTGAGGACAAGTCGGTCTGGGAGCGGCGCGTCCCCATCACCCCCGAGGACGCCCGCGCCCTCCAGGAGCGATACGGTCTGGAGGTCATCGTCCAGCCGTCGGAGATTCGGGTCTTCTCCGACCCGGAGTACCAGGCCGCCGGCGTCGCGGTCCAGGAAGACCTCTCCGGTTGCGATGTCATCTTCGGCATCAAAGAAATCCCCCCGGCCCAACTCCTGCCGGGCAAGACCTACGTCTTCTTCTCCCACGTCATCAAGGGCCAGCCGTACAATATGCCCATGCTGCGCCGCCTGATGGAACTGGGCTGCATCCTGATTGACTACGAGAAGGTGACGGACGAGAAGGGTCGCCGCCTCATCTTCTTTGGCCGACATGCCGGGTGGGCCGGGATGCTGGAGACCCTCTGGGCCCTGGGCCGACGGCTGGAGTGGGAGGGCATCCCCAACCCCTTCGTCGGCGTGGACCGGGCCATTCACTATCCGGACGTGGAGGCCGCCCGCCGCGCGGTACGGGAGGTGGGGGAGCGCATCCGCACTCAGGGTCTGCCTCCCATTCTGACCCCGCTGGTGGTGGGCTTCGCGGGCTACGGCAACGTCTCCCGAGGCGCGCAGGAAATCTTTGACTTGCTCCCCTTCCGGGAACGGGCGCCGGAGGACCTGCCGGCCCTCTTCGCGGAGGACCCGGATGACCGCACCCTCTACAAGGTGGTGTTCCGGGAGGAGCATATGGTGGAGCCGGTCTCGCCGGAGGGCCGGTTTGACCTGCAGGACTACTACCGGCATCCGGAGAAGTACCGCTCCCGCTTTGCGGCCTGGGTGCCGTACCTGACCGTTCTGGTCAACGGCATCTACTGGGAGGCCCGCTACCCCCGGCTGGTGACGAAGGCGTACCTGCGGGAACTCTTCGGGGCGCCGGCCCGGCCCCGCCTGCGGGTCATCGGCGACATCAGTTGCGATATAGAGGGGGCCATAGAGTGCACCGTCCGCGCCACCGACCCGGGCAATCCCATCTACGTTTACCACCCCCGCACCGGGCAGACGACCGACGGCTGGGCCGGGGAGGGGGTGGTGGTGATGGCGGTGGACATCCTGCCCAGCGAGATGCCCCGGGACGCGTCGGCCGATTTCAGCGCCGTCCTGCGGGAATTCGCCCCCGCCATCGCCCGGGCCGACTACACCGTCCCCTTTGAGCAACTGGATCTGCCGCCGGAGATCAAGCGGGCCGTCATTGTCTATCGGGGGGAACTGACACCGGACTACCGGTATCTGGAGGCGTATCTGTGAGGGTGGGGGGTGCGGCGGCGGCCCTTCGGGCCGCC
>CALDFY010000123.1 GCA_937942115.1 uncultured Anaerolineae bacterium
CCGCAGCGTCACCTCCACCCGCTGGGTCACCGTCTCGTTGACCTCCAGTTCGGTCCGGTCGTAGGAGACCCGAATATCTATCGGCCCCTGGGCCCGCTCCTCCTCCCAGGGGACGTAGTAGACGGCCGTCACCTGGTAGAGGAGCCCGCCCGTCTCGCCGCTGGCCTCCAGCGTGACGGTATTCCTCCCCACCGGCACGTCGTCAAAGTAGAGGGTGTGGACGACGCCCGCCGCCTCCGGCGTCAGCGCGACCTCCTGGGTTGCCCCGCCGTTCAGGGTGACCCGGACGGTCCCCTCCACCGGCCGTTCGCTCCCCCGTTCCAGCGAGAGGACAAAGGCTTTCAGGGCCAGGACCGTCGCCTGAGTGGTCTCCCAGGTGCCGAAGGTGTCTTTGGCCCGGACCAGGTAGGTCAGCCCGCGCCCGATCAGGTCGGGGTCGCCGCCGGCGCGCATCAGCGCGGTGACCGCCAGCGCGGTGGTCTCCAAATGGGCGCTCTTGCCCCACGCGCCGGTGAAGGACTCCACGCCGCTGGGCCAGTAGGCGGCGTCATGCTGGATGACGGCGGCCCGCTCCAGCCGCTGAACCAGAAACCGGGCCTGGTCGCGGGTCCGGTCGGAGGCGGCCAGGGCGTTGACCATCAGCGCCAGGACGTAGGGGTCGTCCGCCTCGGACGCGTGGGCCAGCAGGTACTCCAGCGCCCGCCCGACGCCGGGGTCGTCCCCATAGCCGGCCTCCACCAGCGCCCAGGCGACGTAGGCGGTGATGGGGAGCCGGGCGTTGGCCAGTTTGTGCCAGGACGCAAAGTGGACACCGCCGTAACCGGGGTCCCAGGAGCCGTCGCCGTTCTGCTGCGCCAGCAGCCAGCGGGCGATGCGGTCGGTCAGCGCCGGGTCCACCGGATAGACGCGGGCCATATCCGTAAACTCCATCAGCCCGTAGGCGGTGTGCATCAAACTGGGCGGCGGGTCGCCGAAGAGGGAGAAGCCGCCGGGATGACCGTCCACCTCAAAGGTCAGCAGCCGCTGGTAGCCCATCGCGATGTACCGTTCGGCGGTCATCCGGATTTCCGGTGTCGCCTGCCCGGTGCGAACCAGGTAGTCCAGGATGAGGACGTTGGGGTAGGTGGCGGAGGAGGTCTGCTCAAAACAGCCGCTGGGCATCCGCAGGAGCCCCTCCAGGCCGTCCACCAATTGGGCCGCCGGGCCGGGGTAGACCTTGACCTCCACGCGGGCGGTGCCGGGGACGGCCTCTTCGGGGATGAAGACGGGGACGGTGGCCCTTGACTCCCGCAGCCAGTCCGATTCGGAAACCCGCTTTTCGGTCCCGTAGGGGACGACCGTCACCTCACGGGCGATGGCGTCCGACATCTTCTCGCCCCACGCGGTCACCTGCAGGGAGAAGTGCCCGAAGCGTTCGGCGCGGATGCGGAAGTAGGCGACCTCCACATCGTTGGGGCCGACGGTCAGGCTTTGGCGGTTGTCGGCGGCCAGGAGGGTGTACCACGTCGCCGGCTCCAGTTCCAGCAGGACCTCCTGCGCTTCGGGCAGGTAGTTGTAGACGGCGACGGGGACGCTTACCTCGTCCCCCTGGGTCAGGGCGACGGGGAGGTCCAGGTCTACGAAGAAGTCCTGGAAGACGCGGAGGGGGTAGGTGGCTGCGCCCAGTTCCCCCCGCTGGGTGCTGGCCAGGACCGTCAGCCGCCAGGTGGTGATGGAGTCGGCCAGGGGCACCTCCAGGCGCAGACGGCCGTTCTGGTCGGTGAGCGCCTCGGGGTTCCAGTAGAGGGTCTCGGGGAAGTACTGGCGCAGGCGGGGACGCTCGGCCGGGGCGGCCACGCCCTCCTCTTTCGGGGCCAGTGGGGTCGGAAGAGGCCGGGGGGCTTCAACGGTCTCCCGGGGCATCGCCTGAGGAACCCGGGTGGCAGGCACCGGCGCGCAGCCGGTCAGGACCCCGGCGGGGAAGGCGTAGACGACGGGGTTGCCCAGCGCGCGCGTCAGCGGCGAAGCGGTCGCGGGCACCAGTGCCAGGTAGATGGCGACGGGGATGAGCAGGAGCGCCAGCGCCACAGCCTGCCAACCGGGGCCGCGCCGTCCCTCCAGAATCCAGCCCACACCCAGCGTCACCCCGCCCAGGACGGTGGTCAGGAAGCCCAGGAAGATGAGGGCCAGCCACGCCTCCCGGAGTTCCGTCCCCCGCGCGGCCACGGAGACCAGCATCCCGCCCAGGAGCACGTAGGCGGCCAGGAGGACGGCGGCCAGTTGGGCGCGCGGGTCCCGTTCCCGCCAGCCGTAGACGGCCAGAGCGCCCCAGAGGGCCAGCCAGACCCCCAGGGTCAGCCAGAGGGCCCCGGCCCGCAGCGCCTCCCAGAGCATATACATCATAAAGCCGACGGGGAGGGCGATGACGGGGGAGAGGACCAGGAAGAGGACGAAGCCCACCGCGACCCGGCCCAGGGCCCGTCCCAGGACGCCCGTGGACCCCAGGCCCCAGCCCACAAGGGCGATCAGGAGCCCGGGGATGATGACCATGGCCCAGCCCAGCCCGTTTCCCACCGTCCGGAAGGCCCGCCATTGTTGCTGGGCCAGGCGCATCAGTTTTTCCCCATAGGTTCGGACGAAAAGGGAAAAGTCGCTGACGGCCGTCCCGGCCCAGGCGGCGCGGGCGGCCGTATCCTGCTGACGGCGGACCTCCGCCTCCGTCTCCCGGTCCAGCAGGACGGCGGGCTGAAAGTCGTGGACCTCGTAGCGGGGCTCCAGGAGTTCCCGTTCCAGCAGGAAGTAGAGGCGGGCGAACCCCGGGGCCTGTTCCTCCAGCGCGAAGACCGACTCGTCCACAATCGCCAGTCCCAGCGCGGAGCGGACCGGCTGGCCGTCCACCGCCGTGCGGAAGTCCAGGGTGGCCGTCTCGCCGGGGCGGTAGGTATCGGCGTCGCTGGAGACGGTCAGGTCCACCTGGCCCGGCATGTCCACCACGACGACGCGGGTATCCCGGACCAGCGTGCCGTCCCGCAGGAGCCGGTAGGCGTGGAGTTCCAGCGTCCCGAACATCGTCTCGTCCAGGTCTACGGCGAAGCGGGCACGGCCCTCTTCCACCGGCGCGGCGCGGGTGCTGACCGTCTGCCCTTCGCGGACGATGTCCAGATAGACGGTGCCCGTCCGGGCCGTCGTCAGCGCCTCCAGACGCATCGTCTCGCCCACCCGGTAGGCGGCCCGTTCGGCCCGCAGGAGCAGGGTTTCGGGGGCCCGGTCGGCCTCCAGGCGGACGCTCCGCAGGGCCCGGTCGCCGCGCGGCGTCCGGGCCTCTATCTCCAGGTCAGCGGAGCCGGAGGGGACGTAGCGGAATTCGGCCAGGCCGTAGGGGCCGGTGGAGAGCCGGTATCCTCTGCCGTTCACCCGCAGGGTCAGGTCGGCCCCGGCGGGCCGGCCGTCCGGGTACGAGGTCAGGATGAAGAGGATGTTCTCCACCCCCGGCTTCAGGACGCCGCTTTCGGGGATGACGTCCATCCGGAGCGGCTGTTCGGACACGGGAAGTATCCGGCTGACGGCTTCCCGATGGTCGGCGCCGTCCACAACCTCCACCTCCAGGCCGAACTCGGCCCGTCCCTCTTCCGGCGCCCCGCCGACGAAGAAGGTCGGCAGGTCAAACTGAAACCGGAAAACCCCCTCGTCGTCGGTGGTGCCGTGGATTTCCACTTTCTGGACCCGTTCCACCTCGTAGGCGTAGCCGCGAATCGTCACCTTCCCCCCGGCGACGGGCTTGCCGAAGAAGTACTCGGCCCGGACGTGGCCGGAGACGGCGTCGCCCGGCCGGTAGAAGGTCCGGTCGGTCTCCAGCGTGACGCGGAATTTGGGCAGGACGTAGGGCTGGACGGTAACGGTGCGCTCAGAGACGGTGTCGCCCAGGGTGGCCTGGATGGTGTAGCGGCCGTGGGCGGCGTAGGGGGAGAGGGGGAAGTCCAGCGCGGCGATGCCGAACTCGGAGGCGGGGACGGCGCGGCGCAGGAGTTTGTCGCCGTCGGGGTCAACAATGATGAACTCAATCTCCTGTCCGGCGGCGGGTCTCATATCCACCGCGCCCAGCGCCAGCGCGCGGATGTGGACGGTCTGGCCGGGCTGGTAGATGGGCTTGTCTGAAGAGACGAAGAGTTTGTATTCCCGGACAATCTGGATCGGACGCTCCACGGTGTCCTCCCCGGCCTCCGAGCGGGCCTCCACCAGGAGCCGGGCCTGGCCCTCCAGGTCGGCGGGGACGGTGAACTCCACATCGGCGGTGCCGGAGGCATCGGTGGTGCCCTGGAAGAGGGTGAGGGCGTGCCCGTCGGGCCGGCGCAGACGGACGGTGACGGTGGCGCCGGGGATAGGTTCGCCGTCGGTGGCGGAGCGGACCAGGACGCGCAGGGCGGCCCGGCTGCCGGGGGCCAGTTTCTCCTGCCCCAGGACGATGGTCTCCTGACGGTCTATCCGCTGGGGGAGGGTGGCGGCCCGGTAGGTGGCCGCGCCGAAGATGAGGACGAGGAGGGCCAGCGCGACGTGGAGGGCGGGGCTCAGGCGCAGCCAGAGGTTCCACCCCGTGGCGCGGCGCTCCATCTGCTGGCGCAGGCGCTGGCGGATGCGCGCATCCGCCGCCACCGGCATGCGGACGGGGTCCAGCGCGGCGTGGAAGGTGGTGCCCAGACCGGCGCGCAGGGCCTTCAGGCGCGCCAGTTCGTCCCGGCACTGCCCGCATTGGGCCAGGTGTTCTTCCACCCGAGCCCGTTCCTGCGGGCTCAGTTCTCCGTCCAGATAGGCCAGCAAATCCCATTCCACGTGCATGTCACACCTCCTGCGGTGCGCAAGATAAATCTTGCGCCACGAGCCGGGCCTTCAGGGTCTGGTGGGCCTGATGGAGCCGCGATTTGACGGTGCCGACGGGCAGGTCCAGCGCCTGAGCGATTTCCGGATAGGAAAGGTCGCACTGATAGCGGAGGAGGATCACAGCGCGCAGGTGTTCGGGGAGTCCGTCCACGGCCTGCCAGAGGAGAAGGGCCTGTTCGCGGGAGAGGACGATGGCCTCGGGGTCGTCCTCTTCGGGGTGGGGGGAGGGGAACCGTTCCAGGCGCTCTTCTATGGCCTCCCAGTCGGCAGAGGGAGGAGGGCGGCGGCGCGTATGGGCGCGGCAGCGGTTGACGGTGAGGCGGTAGAGATAAGTCTCAAAGCGGGCTGGCCCCTCTACCCGGTACGCCGGGAGCGCACGCAGGAGGTCCAGAAAGGTCTCCTGCACCACTTCCTCGGCGTCGCCGCTGTTGCGGGTGAGGAAGAAGGCGATCCGGTATACGTAGTCTTTGTACCGGTCGTACAGGGCCTCAAAGGCCAGGGGCTGCCGACGCTGGAAGCGCCGGATGAGTTCGTCCGTGGACAGGGTCATCTTCCCCTCCTCCTGCGGGCGAGAGGCGAAAGTGCAGGTGGCCGGCCGTTGCTTCTGATAGTTACATGCCGAAATGGGGCGAAAGGTTCGCGGGGGTGGATTCACCCCACCCCCGACCTTTCGGGCTATCCCCTCCCCGGGGGCAAC
>CALDFY010000124.1 GCA_937942115.1 uncultured Anaerolineae bacterium
GGAGAGGGGAGGGGGTGCCGCCGAAGGCGGCGGGGGAGGGGTGAGGCCCCCTCCTGGCCACAGGCCAAGGGGAGGGGGTGAGGGGCATAGTTCGGCCATTGCGAAGGAGTCGGATTGCTGGGAATACCATAGCGGGCAATAAAACAGACGTGTGTAATTTTTAATGCCTTCCAAAAGGGTCACCCATTTCGTTCAGAAAATGAACCATCCCGACAGTGCTGCTGGAAATCACGATCATCAAGGGGTGAGTGTGATGCTGGATGGCGTCCGACCTTCGCGCCCGTTGGCGCGCCGTGGCCGAACGGGTGGAGAAACACCGTTGCGACCCGGTAGATGTTCACGGGAATCTGCGTCCAAAGTAAAACGGGAGACCAATGATGAGCGATAAAGGGCTGAAAATTCTCTTCCTGGCGGCTGAGGCAGTGCCCTTTGCCAAAGTGGGCGGTCTGGCCGACGTGGCCGGCGCGCTCCCCAAAGCGCTCCGCGCCCTGGGCCACGACGTCCGCCTGATGATCCCCCGCTACGGCTCCATCCGCTCCGACCAGTTCCGCTTTGAACGGGTGGGCAAACCGTTCCCTGTGCCCGTCGGCCCGCGCGAGGAAATGGTCCACATGGTCACTGCCACGGTGGACGACCTGCCGGTCTACCTCCTGTGGGACGAGAAGTTCTTCTCCCCGCGCGACCGCATCTACGGCTTTGACGACGACCCGCAGCGCTTCACCTTCTTCAGCCGGGCCGTCGTCGCTTCCCTGCCGGTTATGGGCTGGATTCCGGATATTATCCATGCCAACGACTGGCATACGGCGCCTGTCCCCACCTGGCTGGCCTACGAGGGCCGCTATCTGCGGGAGTACCGTCATATCGCCTCGGTCTTCACCATCCACAACATCGCCTACCAGGGGGCCTGCGGGCGGCTCATTCTGACCTTCGCGCGGATGGAGTACGTCAAACACCTGGACGTGGAACCGGCGGGGCAGGTCAACTGGATGGCCCAGGGCATCGCCAACGCCGACATCGTTACCACCGTCAGCCCGCAGTACGCGCGGGACATTCTGGAGACGGAGGCCGGAGCCGGCCTCTCGCCGCTCCTGCGGCGGCGGCAGGACCGCCTCTTCGGCATCCTCAACGGCATTGATACCGACTACTGGAATCCTGCCACCGACCCTTACCTGCGACAGTCCTACGACCTCAGCCGCCTGCGGCTGCGGGCCGTCAACAAGGCCGCCCTCCAGCAGGAGGCCCGCCTGCCGGTCCGTCCGGAGACCCCGCTGATCGGAATGGTCACCCGCCTGGATGCCATCAAGGGCATAGACCTGCTGGGGCCGGTCCTGGACCAACTCCTCCAGGGCGACGTCCAGTTCGTCCTCCTGGGCACCGGCGACCCGGAGTACCACCAGTTGATGGAATCCGTCCAGGCCCGCTTCCCGGATAAGGTCCGGGTCTTCCTGCGGTTTGACGAACCGCTGGCCCACCGTATCTACGCCGGATGCGACCTCTTCCTGATGCCCTCCCGCTTTGAGCCCTGCGGCCTGGGCCAGATGATCGCCATGCACTACGGCGCGATACCCGTCGTCCACCGGACGGGCGGCCTGGCGGACACCGTCCTGGATTACCACGAGCATCCTGACCGGGCCACCGGCTTCGTCTTTGATGCCTACACCCCGGAGGCCTGCGCGGAGGCACTGGAGCGCGCCCTCCAGGTTTACCGGGACCGGGAGGTCTGGGCCGCCATCCAGACCCGGGGGATGAAGGCCGACTTCTCCTGGAAGGGGTCGGCCCAGAAATACGGGGACATCTACCGGCGGGCGCAGGAGGTTCATCGGGTATGACGCTGAATCTCTCTCTGGTCATCCACAACCATCAGCCGGTGGGCAATTTTGACTTCATCTTTGCCACGGCAACGGAGCGGGCCTACGATCCCATCCTGGGCCTGCTGGAGCGGCATCCGACGGTCCGCCTCTCCCTCCACTACACCGGTCCCCTCTGGGACTGGCTCCGGGCCCACCGTCCCGACCACGTGGACCGGCTGCGCGCGCTGGTGGCGCGCGGGCAGGTGGAACTCCTTACCGGCGCCTACTACGAGCCGATTCTGGTGGCCATCCCGGACGCCGACAAAGTGGGGCAGATTCGCCGGATGACCGACTTTCTTCGCCGGACCTTCGGCGTAGAACCCACCGGAATGTGGCTGGCGGAGCGGGTCTGGGAGCCGCACCTCCCCCGGCCGCTGGCCGAGGCGGGGGTCCGCTACACCCTGCTGGACGACACCCCCTTCAAGATGGCCGGCCTGACCGACGACGACCTCTTCGGCCCCTACGTCACCGAGGAGCAGGGGCATACGGTCACCGTCTTCGGCAACGTGATGTACCTCCGCTACGCCATTCCCTGGCATCCGGTGGAGGAGGTGATGGACTGGCTGCGGGCCCAGGCAGCGGCCCACCCCGGCGGCGTCGCCGTGATGGGGGACGACGGGGAGAAATTCGGCCTCTGGCCCGGCACCTGGGACCTCTGCTGGGGCCGGGAGGCGTGGATGGACCGCTTCTTCGCCGCGCTGGAAGCCAGCACCGAGTGGCTGCAGACCCGTCCACTGGGCGAAATCGCCGCCGAACTCCCCCCGCTGGGGCGGGTCTATCTCCCCTGTGCGTCCTACGAGGAGATGATGGACTGGGCCCTCCCGCCCCGGGATTTCGCCGCTATGCGCCGCGTCCGGCGGGAACTGCGGGAAGCGGGACGGGCCGACGTCCTCCGATTCCTCCGGGGCGGCCTCTGGCGGGGCTTCATCGCCCGTTACGACGAGGTCAACCAGATGCACAAGAAGGGCCTCTGGGTCAGCCGCAAAGTCCACGCGCTGCCGGAGGGGGAGGAGAAGGCCCGCGCGCTGGACCACCTCTGGGCGTCCCAGTGTAACTGCGGCTACTGGCATGGCCTCTTCGGTGGCATCTACCTCTTCCACATCCGCGCGGCCAACTATGCCCATCTCATCGCGGCCGAATCCATCGCCGATGCCGCGCGCTTCGGCCGCGATGCCTGGGCCCGGATGGAGCGGGGCGACCTGGACGCCGACGGGCGCGAAGAGGTCATCCTGAACACCGACCGGCAGGTGTTGACCTTCAAACCGTCGTACGGCGGCGCGCTGGTGGAGTGGGACTGGCGCGCGGCCCGCTACAATCTGCTGAACGTGATGACCCGCCGCCGGGAGGGGTATCACGAGGAACTGCTGCGCGCGGCGGAGGAGGGGCGCCTGGTCCTCCCCGGCCAGCCCGAGCGTCCTGACGGCGTCCGGGTCAAAGAACCGGACATCCACACCCGCCTGTTCCACGACTGGTACCGCCGGGCGGCGTTCCTGGACCATTTCCTGCATCCGGATACGACTCCGGACGCCTTCTACCGGTCCCAGTACGGAGAGCAAGGGGATTTCGTCAACCAGCCCTGCGGGGTCCAGGTGAAAGAGGACCCGGCGGGCCTCACCCTGATTCTGACGCGCCAGGGAACCGTCTGGGCGGGAGACCAGCCCATCCCGGTGAAGGTGGAGAAACGGTTCGTCGTCACCCCCGGCAACGACCTCCTCACCGTCCACTACCGCCTGACCAGTAGCGCAAGATTCATCTCGCGCTACGGCATAGAGATCAACTGGGGCATCCTGGGCGGCGGGAGCGAACGGGCCTCCCTGAGGGTTCTGCGGGGCCGCGAGACGGTTGCCCGCCGCCCCACCGATACCGGCGAAGTCCGGGATGTGACCGGATTCACTCTTAACCTTCCGTTCGTAGTAAGCCACGAAGCGGAGCGGAGTGGCGTCCCGTTCGTAGCAAGCCACGGAGCGGAGCGGAGTGGCGTCCCGGAGGTCACCCTCACTCTGAGCGCCCCGGCGACCCTTTGGCACTTCCCGCTGGAGGCGGTCTCCAACTCCGAGGCCGGCTACGAGCGGGTCTATCAGGGCACCTGCACCCTGGTCTGGTGGGACCTGGCCCTGGGGCCGGGGGAGTCCTGGGAGGTGACCCTCCAGGGGGCATTGGGATGGAGGGGAGAATGATTGCGCCGGTTGTCACCCGTCTGAAGATGGGAGAAAAGCGCAGCGACGCGGCCTACTGGCGGGCCCAACCCTACCAGGCCCGCCTGGCCGCGCTGGAGGAAATCCGCCGGGAGTATCACCGCTGGAGGTACGGTGCTGAACCCCGATTTCAGAGAGTTTATACAATCGTTAAACGATAAGGAGAAACCCTATGGACATCCGCCATATTGCTGTTATCGGCGCCGGCACGATGGGCAGCGGCATCGCCCAGGTCTGCGCCACCTATGGCTACACGGTTACTCTGATAGACGTCGTCCCGGAGCAACTGGAGCGGGCGCAGGCCACCATCCGCCAGTCCGTGGAGAAACTCCACGCCAAAGGGCGTCTCACCGACGCCCAGCGGGACGCGGCCTGGAGCGGCATCCGCACCTCTCTGCGCATGGAGGACGCCGCCGATGCCGACCTGGTCGTGGAAGCGGTGGTGGAGCGGCTGGAGGTGAAGCGGGATGTCTTCGCCCAACTGGACCGCCTGACCCGACCGGAGGCCATCCTGGCCAGCAACACCTCTTCTATCTCCATCACCCAACTGGGCGCGGCGACCCGTCGGCCGGATAAGGTCATCGGCATGCACTTTATGAACCCGGTCCCGCTGATGAAACTGGTGGAGGTCATCCGGGGCCTGGCGACTTCGGACGAAACGACGGCGACCGTTGTGGCGCTGGCAAAGGCGCTGGATAAGGTGCCGGTGGAGGCGCAGGACTACCCCGGCTTCATCTCCAACCGCATTCTCTGCCCGATGATCAACGAGGCCATCTACGCGCTGATGGAGGGCGTGGGGACGGTGGAGGCGATAGATACGGTGATGAAACTGGGGATGAACCACCCGATGGGGCCTCTGGAACTGGCGGACCTCATCGGCCTGGATGTGGTGCTGAACATTATGGAAGTCCTCCACCGGGAACTGGGGGATGACAAGTATCGGCCCTGTCCGCTTCTGAAGCGCATGGTTGCCGCCGGACACCTGGGCCGCAAGACCGGGCGCGGATTCTACACGTATTCGTAGCCTAAATTCCCGGATCGGGCTTTTTGCCGAGGACTCCCTAATGGAAATTTGGCCTTACATCTCCGGCATCGGTATCGCTGTCGGGCTGATCCACCTGATCCTGTTCCTGATCCTCCTGTTCCGCCGGGGAAAGGGAGCGGGGGAGAAACTGGCGATGGCCTACATCGGCTTCAGCCTCCTCTGGATTGCGGCCGTTGCCCTGGCTGACCTGGAGGCGATTTTCCTGCCGGTGGTGACGGAAAGCGCAAACGGGCTGATCCCTGTGCTGGCCCTGTTCCTGGCTGTAGGATACTTGGTCCTTGTGGCGCTGTTGCTGGAATATCCCTCCTGGCCCATTTTCGCCACTGCCGGTTACACGTGGACGGCCATCCTGTTGGTGACAACGGTCTATTTCCTCTTCGTCCCGCCCCCTCTGCTCCCGCTGGAACAGGTCGGCATAGGCAGTTGGGCCTCCTTTACCCTGGGGACCGTCATCGCGTTGACGGTGGGCCTTTTCCGCAGCCGGATGGCCTTTCACCGGAATCGGGCGCTCTACTGGCTCCTGACGGCGAACGCGCTCTCTCTGGGGCAGGCACTGACGCTCTTTCCGTTGGGCCCGCTGCGGATGGTGGGGCCGCTGGTCCACATCCTGGGGGCGGTCGCTTTGCTCCGGGGCGTTCTGACCTTCTGGCTCCCCAACGTGAAGGCGGCTCTGCGCTCCCTTTTCCGCTTTCTGTTCCTGTTTACGGCGACCGCTCTCTTGCTGGCGGGCGTGGTCATGGCGGTAGAGCGTCTGACGGCGATTTCGGTGATGCCTTCTACCACTTGGGCTCTCTTTCTGGCGGTTGGCGTTGCCCTGGTGTATCTTCCGCTCTACCAGGCCCTGGTGCGGCTGGTGGACCGGCTGCTGGCGGGAGTGGGTTTTGACCCTGCCCAGACCCTGCGGGATTACAGCCAGACCATCAGCACAGTGCTGGACCTGGAGCAGTTGGCGCAGAAAGCCGTTCAGACCGTCTCCCAGGTCCTGGACGTCCAGCGGGGGGCCCTGCTGATTGCCAGCGAGACGGAACGGGGGGGACTGCTGTTGCGTCCCGTCCCCGCGTTAGGGGAGGTCCCCACCGACCCGATAGAACTGGAGCCCATCAGCCCCATCCTGGTTCGTCTGAAGGAACAGGATACTCCTCTCTTCCAGTACGAAGTAGAGCATCACCCCGTCCTCCGAGAGGCGCTCCCGAAGGAGCGAGAGGGGTTGCGGGCGCTGGAGATGGAGATTTATCTGCCCATCCGGGTGGAGGGGGAACTGGCGGGGCTGCTGGCGCTGGGCCCCCAGCGGACCGGGGAGCCGTACGCTCCTCGCATTGTGGAGTTTCTATCCACTCTGGCCCATCAGACAGGCGTGGCTCTTCAGAATGCGCGACTCTTTGTCGGCCTGCAGGAGTTGAATGCCCGGATTATGCAACTCAACGAAAGCCTCCGCACGGCCTACGAGCGGCTGGAGCGGCTGGACCGGGCCAAGAGCGACTTTCTGAGCATCGCGTCCCACGAATTACGGACCCCCCTGACCCAGATTCGGGGATATACCGATGTCCTGAACGACCTGGCTCGCTCCGGTACCCTCACGCGGGATCAGATTACCCGCATCACCGAGAACATCTCCCGGCCGGTCCGCCGTCTGGAGCGGATCATCAATGCCATGCTGGATGCCTCCCAGTTGGAGACGGGGATGAGTTTCCACTTTGCGCCCACTGCCCTGGCGGGGATTATCCGGATGGCGATAGAACCCTGGCTGGAAGCGCTCCAGGAGCGGAAATTAACGCTGCTGACCTATGGGCTGGAGGACATTGCCCCCATCCGCGCCGATATGGACCGGCTCATCCAGGCGTTCAGCAACTTGATTTCCAACGCGATCAAGTTTACCCCTGACGGGGGACGAATCACCATAGAGGCGCGTCCGCTGGACGAGGAACACTTTGAGGTCACCGTCACCGACACGGGCATCGGCATCAGCAAAGTAGACCAGGAGTTGATTTTTGAGAAGTTCTACCGGGTCGGGAGTATAGACCTTCACTCTTCCGGCGAGTACAAGTTCAAGGGCGGGGGGCCGGGGTTGGGGTTATCCATTGCCCGGGGGGTGATTGAGGGCCACGGTGGTTGCATCTGGGTGGAGAGTGAGGGATACGACGAAGAACGCTGCCCGGGGAGCACGTTCCACGTGGTGCTTCCCTATCACGCCCATCGGGGGCCCTGCCGCTGGAAGCGGCCTGGACAGGAGGGGTAGCACCG